>JBFXAV010000202.1:0-5525 GCA_050183935.1 Candidatus Korobacteraceae bacterium
CGGGCGCGATCACGCTCATCGGCGCGCGGAGGAAGCTGCCGCTTCTTGGTGCGAACGATCCAGCCCAATTCATAGTCCCCAGCCTCACGGCAGTGCGGACAGTTCAGCGTGGCAAGCTTTTTCTCTTGCCGCTCATCGTAGAATTCGCGCTCTTCCATAGAAGCCCTCGGGAGAAGCCCTTGGAGACTTGCAGCGCAGCCAAGCCCCTTGCCCATTATTGCAGAAACCGCGCTTCTGCTGCATGCTGAGCACGCGAAGGAATCCTTATGGCTACCAGGCGGAAGAGCAACAAGAAGAAAGCATTTTCAGCCACCAAGGCAGCAAAAGCCGCCGCGCGCGCGACGGTGGGAACGCCACCTCCATCGCGGCGTCTAGCCAGCGATATGGAACGCAAGAAACCCAAGCACAAGGAAGGATTGAAGGAACTACTTGAGACGGAAGAGTAGTTCCCAGGTCAGCGTCATGGGCACACGGTGTCCGCAGAAAAACAGACCTCTGGATAGCCGGGCGGCCTCGGACCTATCCGGAGGTGGACACCATCACGGCATCTTGCACATGGGTAGCGCTACGGCCCACTCGAATGCGATGCGCGCGCGTGAGGGGCTGAATGAGTTTTCTGGCATCCGGGCTACCAGGGGAATCCGGGTTGGAGATCAGCGAACTTGCCGCCACCGTGAAGTGGAGCGCATCACTTTCATCTTCAAAGTAGAGAATCACCTTCTTGGTACTCATGAAACCTCCCGGCAGGCTTCATCATAGGAAGACTTTACTCCTGAAACGAGATACTTATCTGAGTCCGGGGGAAGCACCTAGCTGGAACTTCGTCCCGACTCGCCCCGCCCCAAATGCTATGCTTGCCTGTTCAGGGTTGGATCGTGCGCCAAAGGTGTAAGCAACTGATGGGCCGGTCTACTTTGACAAGCACGCGGCATAGGCGTAACTTCAAGTCAGAGCGGGTAATGACACTCCTCTTTCAGGTCCTCTGAACTAAGGCAGCCTATCTGAAGCTCTCCTCTCTTAGCATCCACCAGCAAATTGGTATGTCCGCCAGCATCCGGCCGCCATGGGCCCATGGCAAGCATACCGGCATCGAGTTGGTCGAACAGACGCCTCAGCGTACACCGGAATGACCCGGTGGGGCTTTCGCGCACATGTCTTCCGATGCGGAGGAAATCCGTCCTGCCTTATGCGGATATGGAGGGTTTGTGCGTGACGAGAACACGCAGGGCTCCAACGGACACCTGCAGGCCGGAACCATCCTGATTCAGGAAGGTGTGCTCTTGCCGAGGGAAGTTCATCTCGAAAGCCGCAGCTACTCCGACCGCTGGCGCTCCGTGCAGAACTTGGATGGTTCCGCGATCGACAAACTCATTCGCGCCGCCGGGTGGTCCTTCATGTTCCTGGGCGAGCACGCAGACGCCACTGTTCTCGGTTCCAGCTCGGACAAGAATGTTCGCCGCGCGCTGGATCGTATTTTGCAGCAAGTGCAGTCGCGCAACTTCAATGCCGTGGAAGTCACCGGGATATCGCAGCATCGTTGTTGTGGAGTCCCCTACGTTTCCGTACGCGCACACCCCCGCCACATACAGAGCAGCCAGGTCCTTCAGGGTGATGCACAGCGCAAGCTGGCACAGCACGACGAACAATGGTCGCGCGACTAATTGTTGAACGCAAAAGTTTAAGGAGCATATATGTCGCAACGCAACGGAGATCGGGCCCGATTCCATCGAGAGCGCAAGGCAAAGATTTTGCGGCGTCTAAAGATCCGCGAAGTTCGCAACCAGCCGACAGTACCTCAGGCGTCCGCAGCTGCGCGCAGCAGCGCTGCCGTACAACCAGCCACTAAGGCTTAGCCGGAGATCCTGAATGAGATCCAAACTGTGCCAGTGCACGCATGACAAGAAAGACCACACCATGCTCTCCGGGGTGACTACGGGATCGTGCAAGATCTGCCTGTGTAATACCTATCAGGCACAAGCAGCTACCGAACCCGCCGATCAAGCCATTGACATGCTGCCGCTGCCTCAGGACTGAACCGGAATGCCTGAATGCACTGGATGGGACGCTGGGCTATCGAGTCGAATATGACTAACATCTACGTGGGAAATCTGGATCTGGGAGTTACCCAAGAGCAAATTTTCGCACTCTTTGCGGTCCATGGAGCCGTGGAGAGCGCCACGCTTGTGCTGAATCGCGATACCGGGCAGGCACGAGGCTTCGGATTCGTGGTCATGACCAATGAGGAAGAAGCCGCAAAAGCGATTCAGGCCCTGCAGGGCACGCTATTGAACGGCAGGCCGCTTACAGTGAATGAAGCGCGCGAAAAGCCGCAAGGTGATCCGGCAAGCGATCTGCCAGCGGACAGCCGCGACCATCGCCGCCACAGGTATTGAATGTACTCGGTCACGAAAACTCGTTTCCAGGCCTCTTTGCTCTACAGTTCTGCTTCTAACTGGCCAAGCAGAAGGTCATGCCGGAAATGAAGGAAGGGGTTCAGTGCACCACCTAGCGCGAGTCCCACGAACCGGAAGACCTGTGATGCTTGCGATCACCCTGGTATTACCGTTTGCCTTGGCGGTACAGGGCGGAGCAGCTGATGCAGCCACTTCTTCCCTCACCCTCAAAGAACTCACGACGCGCATGGAGCATGCTTACATCAAGAGTAAGGAACGCGCCCCAGATCACATTCTCACCCGCGAATTTCAGATCCTGAACAAGCAGAACAAGCCCTACTCCCAGGTGACGGCAGAGGTGAATTTCACACCGCCCGGTTCCAAGAGTTTTCGGATACTAACTACGAGTGGCAGCTCCCGGGGAGAAGCCATCGTGCGCCGACTGCTCGAAACCGAATCCACGACTGCTGCTGAGAGTGAGGGAGAGATTACGGGCGAGAATTATCAGTTTGCGTTGCTTGGGGAAGCCTCACTCCACGGAAAACGCTGCTATCTTCTGAAACTAAATGCACGGCGGGAAGACACACGGCTGGTCAATGGTCAGGCCTGGGTGGATGCAGATACCTACCTCATCCATAAGGTCGAAGGAGAGATGGCAAAAATGCCGTCCTGGTGGCTCCGTTCGGTGAATGTCACCATCACCTTCGCACCGCTTGGGGGCATGTGGATGCAGACTGGAACTACGGCTGTTGCTGAAGTCCGCATTGCCGGCCGGCGAACGTTCACCTCGCGCGTGGTTGCCCTGCGCATGAACTCCGGAGGCGGATTGGAGAGTTCGCGTGCCGCAGTACGGCTTCAGCGCTAATCCTCACTACGCTACGCTTGGTTCTTCATACGTCCCATATACCTCACGCAGGGCATCGCAGATTTCTCCCACGGTAGCGTAGGCTCGCACGGCGTCAATGATGTACGGCATGGTGTTCGCCGATGACACCTTCCCGGCGGATTCGATCACAGGCTCCATTGCTGCCGCACGCTTGAGCTCGTGAAGACGCCGCCGGACCTCATCGCTTGATCTTTTCTCCCGCAGCAGCCGCAGCTTTTCCCTCTGTCGCCCGGCCACGCTTTCGTCGATGTAGAGCGTGGCGGGAGGGTCTTCCTGCATGGTGAAGTCGTTCACGCCGACAATGATCTTTTCTTTTCGCTCCACGGCACGCTGATATTGATAACTGGCCTCGCCGACTTCCTTCTGCGGATATCCGCGCTCGATGGCCCGCACCATGCCTCCCATGGCATCGAGCTTCTGAAAGTACTCATGCGCTCCTTTTTCCATGTCGAGCGTGAGCCGTTCGAGGAAATACGATCCGGCCAACGGGTCGACCGTGTGTGTCACCCCGGTTTCATGCGCGATGATCTGCTGGGTGCGCAGTGCAATGCGCGCGGCTTCGGCCGTTGGCAGCGCCAAGGCTTCATCATAAGCGTCCGTATGCAGGGACTGCGTGCCGCCCAGCACTGCCGCCATTGCCTGGAGCGCCACCCGCGCAATATTGTTTTTTGGCTGCTGGGCGGTGAGGGAGACTCCCGCCGTTTGCGTGTGGAAGCGCAGCTTCCAGCTACGCTCGTCGTTGGCGCCGAAGCGGCCCTTCATCACTTCGTACCAGAGTTTGCGGGCGGCGCGGTACTTGGCAATCTCCTCAAAGAAGTCGTTGTGGGCATTGAAAAAGAAGCTGAGGCGCGGAGCGAATTCATCCACCCTGAGGCCACGCCGGCGCGCCCACTCAACGTATTCGATTCCGTCGTACAGCGTGAACGCCAGTTCCTGAAGCGCAGTCGATCCCGCTTCGCGAATGTGATAGCCGCTGATGGAGATGGTGTTGAAGCGCGGAACAAGCCTGGCGCCGAACTCCAATGTATCCACCACCAGCCGCATTGACGGTTCCGGCGGGTAGATGTACTCCTTCTGAGCGATGTACTCCTTCAGGATGTCGTTCTGAATAGTGCCGGAAATTTTCTTCCAGTCCGCGCCATGCTTTTCCGCCACGACCAGATACATGGCCCACAGCACCGACGCTGGAGAGTTGATCGTCATGGACGTGGTCACGTTTTCCATGTCGATGCCATCGAAGAGGATCTCCATGTCCTCCAGGGAATCGATCGCAACGCCACATTTCCCTACCTCGCCTTCGCTGGAGGGATGATCGGAGTCATAGCCCATCAGCGTTGGCAGATCAAAAGCCACTGAAAGGCCACCGCCGCCCTGTGCGAGCAGATATTTGTAGCGCTCGTTGGTCTGCTCCGGCGAAGCAAAGCCGGAAAACTGGCGCATGGTGAACAGCCGGCCGCGGTATCCGCTAGCGTGAATTCCGCGGGTAAACGGAGGCTGCCCGGGGCGCCCCAGGTAGCGATTCCCGTCCGTGTGCTCTGGCGAGTCTTCTTCTAGCCAGTCTTCGGGCAAATCGGCAGGGGTATACAACCGGCGCACTGGGTATCCGGAAATTGTGGTGAAGCGGGCGCTACCGTCCTTGTTCGTGTTCACTCCAGTGGGTGCGCCAATCGGTTTTTCCGACGACTTTTCCAGAGAAGGAGCAAGCGTCTGCTTCACCCACTTCAACTCCGACGGCGCAGGATGCCGGGAGTGCTGTGCATCCTTCAGGGCGCGGTCAGCGGAAGATTCTCCTGAGCTGGCCGGATCGGAGGTTTTTGGCGGCATTGCTCAAGGATAGCGGAAGTTGCAGGCTGCGCGGAATGTGGGGTTTAAGGTGTTCAACTTTAAGGCAGCGCTCCGCAACATAACGGGACAAAATACGCAAGATTTTGCACAACCGAAACCACGCCCTATTGTTTCCAATTGGTTCGGGAGGATCATTTTGGTACCCCAACTGCATCTAACAGCAAGCGGGCCAAAGGAGCAACGGTGCGAAAATTTCTGAGTGGCGAGTGGCAAGAGTTGCGCAAACGCGGACTTACCTGGGTGCTTCTACTATCGTGCCTGGCAGTTACGCTGGTGATGGCTCATCAGGACAGAACCGTGGAACAGCAGCGGCTTCTGATTCAGGTGTTGCAAATCGACAGTCAGCAGTATTTTGCCGCCCGCATGAATGTTGTGATCACTCAGAACCGCAAGCGCAATGT
>JBFXAV010000203.1:0-5521 GCA_050183935.1 Candidatus Korobacteraceae bacterium
AGGTTACCGGTTCGAGCCGCATGGCGTTCCATCTGCTGATTGAGTCAATCATCTTTACGAATTCTTCACACATTTTTTCCACGTAGGGTTGTGTTATGTGGCGAAGTGACTGCCCACATGCTCACCATCGGCATTTATCTCCTCGAGTTCATTTTTGCGACAGGAATTATCGGCTGCTCGATTGTGGTGATACTAGTCGCGATTGACGACATCAGAGATATTTCAAAAAGTACCGCGAATCACTAGTCTGTACTGGTAAGGCATCCTGCTCACTAGTTTCTTCCCACTGCGAAGTTCTTTGCGGGCCGCTAATTCGTGTTGCACAGGCCGTTCTTTATTCATTTTTTATTCTGAACTGACAAAACTTTTATGGTGTTGGGAGTCCAATGTTTGTAGATGGGCAAGCAACCCAAGAGGTACTGAAATGCTAGGAATCACGATCCTACTCGCTGTCATAGCTGTGGGGGGCATCTTCCTGTTGAAGTTCTTGCATGCCCTACTCAGGGAAGGAAAGCACGAACGCGCGGTAGGTTATCTGTTTGCAATAAAAAGCAACAACTCGCAGAGCCTGCGCGTGGTTCGTTTCAAGCCCGCGCAAGTGGAGAAGGCACAGATCCCGCTTTCTCGGCTGCGCAGGGAGCAGAACGTTCCGATTGCCCTGACTTCCGCAGCGACAGTGCATGGGGATTGCTTGACTATGCCGCCTTTGCCTCGTCTTGTTGAGAGTCGCCCGGACGACAGAGCGGGGACTGAAGCCGTTGTTCAGAACGAACTGGAGGGACAATTAATGAAGACTGAGTCAGGGATCATCAAACCTGGCTCTGATGAAATGCGCAGAAAAAGGGTGCGTTTCGCGCGGCGCCGTGCTGCAGGAGCAATGCGATTTATCGGGCTGATACTACTTGGCATAGCTGGAGTGCTGGGATTGCAGGCCCATGCTCAAGCACCAGCAGTTCTGGACACCCGGAGTTCCGAAGGTGAGGTTGAACGTCTGAGCGGGTTGATTCAGCAACTGGAGGCCCGCGTGGCGCAACTGGAGGCGCAAACAAAGGAAGGATCCCTAAGTGCGCCCACAAACCCGAGTAGCGCTGCTGCGGTTCCACAAGAGCCAACAGGTCAAGGTCAAACCCTGTCCACGGACGACCAAAACACGCTCAATTTCCTTCGCGGCACCACGCTGAACGCTTCGTTTGATGGCTACTACGGCTACAATTTCAACAGCCCGGTTGGCCGCGTTAACCTTCTTCGGGCTTACGACGTGATCAGCAACAACTTCAGCCTTAACCAGGCTGGAGTCATCCTCGAACGTGCGCCGAATTTCGAAGCCGGACGCAGACTTGGGCTGCGTCTCGACCTGATGTATGGGCAAGCCACGGAAACTCTCCAGGGTGGCGCCCAGAATGAACCGCGGCCTCAAGCGTACCGGCCTGTCTTTCAGGCATACGGGACGTACGTGTTCCCGGTCGGCAGCGGGCTCAGCGTGGACTTCGGAAAGTTTGCAAGCGCCCTTGGATACGAGGGCAATTACACCAAAGATCAGATCAATTACTCGCGGGCATATTGGTTTAACTTCCTGCCCTTTTATCACTTTGGATTCCGAACTACTTATAATGTTAACGACAAGTTAAGTATTACCAATTGGCTGGTGAACGGGGCCAACCAGACCGAGGATTTCAACGGGTTCAAATCGACAGCGTTCCTCGTCAACATAAAACCAACCTCGCGACTTTCGTGGAACATTAACTACTACGCCGGAAGGGAGCAGCGAGATCTTGTGCCGCTGCTGAACCCCGGCCTTCCTGCACTACCTACACAACCGGGCCTTTCGACAACACCGGTCACACCCAAACCCGATGGACGTTTTCATGTATTCGACACATATGCCGCTTGGAACGCGACGGACCGGCTGCTGCTGGTTGGTGAACTGGATACTGTAATCAATCGTATTTCTGCGAATGACGCGCCCACCCGCGTCAGTGGTGGCGCTGCCTATGCGAAATATCAGTTTACTCCCAGGTTTTCTTTGGGTGGCAGGTTCGCTCTAATGCAGGACAGTGGTGGCCTGTTCAGCGGAATTTCGCAGACACTAAAGGACACAACTTTGACCGCCACCTATCAATTGGCAAACGGATTTCAGACGAAATTCGAGTGGCGCCGGGACTTCTCAAACCGGCCATTTTTCCTGACCGAACAGCCGGGTGTGCTGAAGAAAGAACAGAACACTGCCAGCGTAGGGCTGGTGTGGTGGTGGGGAGGCAAGGAAGGCCCCTGGTAAGGAGGCGATTTGTGTTGAACCCAACTATTGTCGGCCTTGCAATCTGGCTGTTTGTGTTCACGGTGAAACCAATACTGGATTCAGCCTAGGCTTGGATTGAAGGGCAGACCTTCTCTGCAAGCCGAGGCAAATCCATTCAGGCCTCCGCGCGGCAAAGGAGAGCTTCATTGTGATTGCTGTCACATGCAGCCTGAACCCTTTATGAAACCTTTACTACGTCTTTATCCGAATCTTATGGCTCCAGAAGTCTAATGGAACTGGCGGACAAGAACCCGCCAGGAGTACTGATGTTAGGCAGATACATTTTGCTCGGTGTGATGTTTGCGGCGGCGTTGGTTCTGCTGTGGCTGTGTTTAGGTGAGCTGTATAGAGCAATTCGGCTTGCTGATCGCATTCTTGCTGCCCGAAGTGAGAGCGGGAAACCTGTGAGTATCTTCGGAGATCGGACACAACCAATGCGACACGTTAGCCTGGCAGGGAAAAGGAAAGGAGCCTGATGATGTTGGCCCTCGAGATGATGCTTCTCGCACTGGTGACATTCGCGGCGATGCTTGCATTCGTCGAGCTGTGTGACTGGGTTTAGGTGTAGCCATGATGATTTCACTTTTGCTCTTAAGTATTGCAGCAGGTGCGTATCTCCTCTACGCGATGCTGCGACCGGAACGCTTTTGAGGCGCGTATGACTACCGAAGTATTTGCTGTCGTGTTTACGATCCTGTTTACTATCGCGACGAGTGTGCTCCTGGGCCGGTACATGGCCCGGGTGTTCACGGGAAAGCCCACGCTCCTGGATACCATCTTTGGGCCTGTCGAGCGATTGGTGCTGAAGGTCGTCGGCGTTGACCCTGCCGAAGAGCAGAACTGGAAGCGATACGCAGTGTCGCTGCTGATTTCGAACGTGGTTATGTGGTTGGCCACGTTTGCGGTTGTCAGCTTTCAGGCTCGGTTGCCGCTGAATCCCGATGGGATTGCCAGCATGGAGCCGACCCTGAGCTTCAACACGATCTCCAGCTTTACCACCAATACCAACTTGCAGCACTATAGCGGCGAGATCGGGCTCTCCTATCTCTCGCAGATGATTGCCATTACGTTCTTGCAGTTCGTAACCGCTGCGACCGGTGTTGCAGCGTGCATTGCGATCATTCGCGCGCTGGCTGGCAACCGGCTAAAACAGATCGGCAACTTCTATGTTGACCTGACCCGCGCTAGCGTCCGCGTATTTCTGCCGCTAGCGCTCGTAGTTGGCGCCATCCTGATCTCGCAGGGCACACCCATGACTTTCCAGGGGGCCGCCAAGGCCACGACCCTTGAAGGCCAGGAGCAAACGATTGCTCGTGGCGTGGTCGCGCCCGAAGTCGCTATCAAGCAGCTCGGGACGAATGGCGGTGGCTATTTCGGGCCGAACTCCGCTCATCCATATGAAAATCCCACGCCCTTTGCCAATTTTACGGAGACCTGGTCCATCAGCATCATCCCGATGGCAATGGTGTGGACATTGGGGATCATGGTTGGGAAACGCCGTCTAGCAGTCACGATTTTCCTAGTAATGCTGGCTGTTTATTTGCCTATGGTGACCATCGCCGCGATTAATGAGTTTGGCGGCAACCCAGCGATCTCCGCCATGGGAGTTGATCAGGCCACCGGCTCCATGGAAGGCAAGGAGGTCCGCTTTGGCGCTGGACTTTCAGCCTTGTGGGCGGTGACCACCACCGTCACCTCAAACGGTTCCGTCAACTCCATGCACGATTCCATGACGCCCCTTGGCGGTCTCATGCCCATGGTCGGGATGTGGCTTAACAACATCTTTGGTGGGGTGGGCGTTGGCTTTATCAACATGCTGATCTTCGTGATCGTAGCCGTGTTTGTAGCCGGAATGATGATCGGGCGGACGCCCGAGTTCCTAGGCAAAAAGGTTGAACCGAAAGAGATGAAGCTGGCGAGCCTGGCGCTCCTGTTACATCCGCTGCTGATTCTGGTGGGCACGGCGATCGCCTGTTATGTCTGGGCGAACACACCGGATCCCGGCACAGCGTTGGCATGGCTCAAGAATCCCGGACCACACGGATTTTCGGAGATGCTGTACGAGTTCAGCTCGGCCGCGGCAAACAACGGCTCAGGGTTCGAAGGACTCGGCGACAATACGCCCTTCTGGAACATCTTGACCGGACTGGCAATGTTGCTGGGTCGTTACATTCCCATCATCGCACCGATGGCGCTGGCGGCGTCGCTCGCCGCGAAGCCCGCTGCTCCGGAAACAGCAGGTTCACTCCGAACAGATACGGTTACCTTCGGATTTACGCTATGGTCGGTGATTTTAGTTCTTGGCCTGCTTATGTTCATGCCGGTCGCTGTGCTGGGCCCAATTGCCGAACATCTGGCGCTACGGTAGGGAGAAGTTATGTTGAGAGAGTTAAAGCGAGGCTTGTTGTTTACGGTAACCACGATGCTGCTCTTGGGCGTCGGCTATCACCTGGTTCTCTGGGGCTTTGGCCGAGCAGTATTTCCGGACAAGGCAGAAGGCAGTCTGATTCGCCGCAGCGATGGCAGCATTGTGGGCTCGCGCTTGATCGCCCAGAAGTTCACGCGCGACGAGTATTTCCAGCCGCGACCTTCAGGGGTGGACTACAACGCCGCTTCCACAGGTGGCACCAATTACGGGCCGTCCAATCCCGATCACCTCAAGGCCGTGCAGGAACGGTTGGACGGGGTGACCAAGCTTGAAGGTGTGACACCTGCCCAAGTCCCATCGGAGATGGTGACGGCTAGCGGCGCTGGACTCGATCCGCATATCCCCCCGCAGGCGGCAGAGATGCAGGCAGCGCGTGTGGCGCGTGCGCGCGGGGTAACAGTGGACCGCATTCGTGAGTTGATCCGCTCGCAAACTGAGGCGCCTACGTTCGGATTTTTTGGCCGGGAACGCGTCAACGTGCTGGAGTTGAATCTCGCACTGGACGAAGCTCTCGGCTCTGCACCGAAAGGTGCGCAATAGCAGGAGAACTCTAATGGCAGAGCTTGCACGCAAAATGTCGATTTGGGACCCGAGAATCGTTCGCGGAGCGATCGGTGACTCTTTTCGTAAACTTGACCCACGGATTCAATTTCAGAATCCTGTGATGTTCATTGTCGAGGTCGGCAGTGTCATCACAACCCTGGTCTGGATTCAACAACTGCGAACCGAAACGGGCTCTCCCTTATTCAAGAGTCAGGTAGCGTTCTGGCTCTGGTTCACCGTCCTGTTTGCCAACT
>JBFXAV010000204.1:0-5519 GCA_050183935.1 Candidatus Korobacteraceae bacterium
CAGCGGCTACTCCGCCGAGTATGGAAACACCGGCGGCGGCGAGGAGCGGTATGCGCAGAAGTCGGGCACCAACAGTTTGCACGGCAGCGCCTATGAGTTCCTGCGCAACGAGGCGTTCGACGCCCGTGGCTGGTTCGATTCGGTCAAGCCGACGCGCCGCGAGCACGAGTTCGGCGGAACCATTGGAGGGCCGGTTTACCTGCCCAAGCTGTACAACGGCAGGAATCGCAGTTTCTTCTTCTTCTCGTTCAACGGATACACCACCCGTGGCGCATCTTCCACGAACATCACGTCAGTGCCGACGGCGGCATTTCGGAACGGCGACTTCTCTTCGTTGATTTCTCCAAGTCTTGCCCCGGCGGACCGAAGGGTGATTTACGACCCGGCAACGACCCGTGCGAATCCTGCCAACCCTGCTCAATTCATCCGTGATCCATTTCCCGGCAACATCATTCCTGCGAACCGGCTGGATGCTACAGCAAGGGGCATTATCGCCCTGTACCCGCTTCCGAACCGTCCAGGCGACTTCAATAACTACGCGGGTATAGTTGGCGGCAGCGAGAACCAGCGCTGGACATACACATTCAAGGTTGACCATCAGCTCACGGACACTCACCGGCTAACCGTAAGCAACGTTGCTACCATCAATCCTTCCAAGGGCGCCAACGCAGGCATGCCGGATCCCATCTCGCCACGAAGCCAGAATAAATTTACCTACTGGTTCCCGCGTGCGACGTGGGACTGGTCAGTTACTCCAACAGTTTTGAATCAGTTCCGCCTCAGCTTCAACCGTCAGACACAATATCAGGATTCTCCGATGCGGAGCGGCAACTGGCCAGCACAGCTGGGACTGCGGAACATGGAGGATGCCGTAGGCGGCTTCCCGCGCGTTCTGCTTCCGGGCTTCTTCGAGTCTGGCGTGGGCAACGGCTTTAACGACCGTTTCTCCAACACCTATACGATCAGCGATGCACTTTCCTGGACCAAAGGCGCCCACAATCTCAAGTTCGGATTTGAGGGACGCCGTCTGCAGACACTCAAGTACCTGGGCAACTGGGCGGTGCTGGGCTTCTCTTCCAACGAGACTGCAGCGCCCCAAACTGCCCAAACCCGTGCCGGCAGCGGATCGTCATTTGCCAGCTTCATTCTGGGGCAGGTAGACAACTCCATCCTGCCTCTATACGGCAACTTCGCTCCCCACTTCAATACCTACCAGATCGGTATGTACGTGCAGGATGATTTCAAGATCACGCCACGGCTGACCCTGAACCTTGGCATGCGGTATGACATGTATACACCCACGGCAGAGGCTCACAACTGGTACGCCATGGTAGATACTACTAAGCCGAACCCGTTCGCAGGCAATCTGCCGGGTGCGTATTCATTTGCCGGGCTGGATGGGAACGGAAACCGCCTGTCTCCTGCGGATCACAATGTTCACAACTTCGCTCCACGCCTGGGACTCGCTTATAAGCTCAATGACAAGACTGTAATCCGGTCGGGATATGGCATCAGCTATTTCCAGGCGGGCGCCTATGGCGGCGGCGGTCCCAATACTGCTTTGAATGACGGTTACTGGATTGACAATGCGGTTGCTTCATTGAACACAGGCGTTACGGCGGCATTCACCTTGGCCAATGGCTATCCCGCAGCCAACAAAATTATCCCTCCGAACACTACGGCGCGGCTGGGCGTGGGAACGGGCCTGGTGAACTACTGGCATCCCAATGCCGACCGTACTCCCTACATGCAGAACTGGAACCTGAATATCCAGCGACAGTTGACGGGTAACTTGAGCCTGGATATCGGGTATGTAGGTTCCAAGGGCACGAGCCTGTCGCAACGGTCGGATATCAACCAATTGGATCCCAAGTACATTACGGATCCGGTGATTGGACCACTCCTGAACACCAATATCAACAACCAGACCGTCGTCGCCAGGCCTTATCCAACGTTCACCGGAACGGTAGGACAGGCACTGCGCCCGTTCCCGCAGTTCGTCGGGATGGTCCCCGGTGGCCGTAGTTCCGATAACGACGGCAACTCCAACTATCACTCGTTGCAGGTACAACTGCAGAAGCGGTTCTCACATGGGTTGAATGCCAGCGTTTCCTATACTCACGCAAAGTCGCTGACGGATGCTGCCTATAACTTCGTGAACAATGCCACGGTGCATCGCAGCATCTACAACTCGTTCCTCAACAAGGCGGTATCGCCTCTTGTCCGTCCGGACGTGCTGGCGGTTGGGTTCAACTACGAACTTCCGTTTGGGCCCGGCAAGGCATTGGCGAATTCCGGCGGAATTTTGGGCCGCGTGATCGGCGGATGGCAGATGAATGGCGTCTTGCGTTATCAGACTGGGGCCCCCCTGGGTGTCAGTGCGACGCAGGCCAATCCTACGTATAGCTCGGTGACCACCACCAGCGGTGGAGTTGCGGCAGGAATTCCGCAAACCGCTGACCGGGTTGCCGGCACGCCGCTCAAGTTGGAGTACGACAACTTCAATCCGCGCACAGATCGTTACCTGAACCTGAACGCGTTTACGTTGCCCACAGGCGTGTTCGGCAATACGCCGCAGTTCATTTCGGATCTTAATGGGCCCATGTCCATCCAAGAGGACATGAGCTTGATCAAGAAGACCCGAATCAGCGAAGGTGTAAGTTTGGATCTGCGGTTTGAGGCGTTCAACGTCTTCAACCGGGTAGTCTGGGGTAACCCCAACACGAACCGTAACCAGGCGCAGACCTTCGGGTTTATTACCAGCGCAGGCTCGCCAAGAAACGGACAGATTGCAGCGAAGATTACGTTCTAACTTAAGAACCATGCGGGAAGTTCTCGCCCCTCAACGGGAGCGAGAGCTTCCCGCTCTTCTCATTTGTAAACTTTCTTCAAGGTGTGCTGTGAGATTCTTTCGTGTCGCGTTGTTCCTTTTTCTCGGCGGCTCACTGGTGACTGCTTCCGGACAACAACCGGCGGAGCAACCCCAGGAGCCCATCCTGGGACGGCCCGGGTATCCGGCGAGACCTTACAACCAAAACCGCGAGGGCTACGGTGCTGGGTTCTTCGGTGACTATTGCATGCAGTGCCACGGCAACCCCGCCGTGGAGCGCGCTCCAGATCCTGCCGTGATCAAGCAAATGCCTCCGGAGCGTATTTATGCCGCGCTCACTACCGGCTCGATGAAGGAGATGGCGCGCGACCTGACCGACGACCAGAAAAAAGGAATCGCCGAATACATGTCCGGCAAGAGGCTAGGTTCTAGCGGCAGTGGGGATGCAAAAGACATGTCGAACCGCTGCTCCAGCAATCCGCCGGTTCGGTCGACTGCCGGGGCCTGGAGCGGATGGGGACCCGGTCTGTCGAACGCCCGCTTCCAAGACGCCAAGGCGGCTGGACTGAAGGCGAGCGACTTCTCCAAGCTCAAACTGAAATGGGCATTCGGGGTTCCAGCGGCAATGTCCATGTATTCCCAACCGTCGTTTTTTGGTGGAAGAATCTTTGTCGGATCAGACAGCGGATACATGTATGCCGTCGATGCCACCAGCGGCTGTGTCTATTGGTCTTTCCAGGCACAGGCTGGAATTCGTAGTGCCGCGACGATCGGTGCGGTCAAACCAGGGTCGTCGAAGTACGCCGCATTTTTTGGTGACGTGCGCGGTAACGTTTATGCCGTCGATGTACAAAGTGGCGAACTGTTGTGGCGTATCGCCTCGGATCCGCACCCGATGTCTCGTATCGTCGGTGCTCCGGTATTGCACGAGCGGCGTCTGTACGTCCCGGTCACCATGCTCGAAGAAGTTGAGTCCAACAGCCCAAACTATCCATGTTGCTCGGGACGCGGCATCCTCATTGCGCTCGATGCTGAAACTGGAAAGCAAATTTGGAAGACTTACACGATTGAAGAAAAGGCCACCGTCATTAAGAAGACTCCGAATAAGGACGTTTGGGGACCTTCGGGTGCGGGTGTTTGGAACACACCGACGCTCGACCTGAAGCGCCGGGCGATTTACTTCGGAACTGGTAACGGATTTACCGGGGTCACTAAGACTTCCGATGCGATCTTTGCGTTGGACATGGACACAGGCAAAGTACTGTGGACCTTCCAGGCAACAGAAAACGACATCTGGCATGTTGGTTGTCCGCAGGGCATTCCGGGAGCGCCCAACACCGGCCGCGGTGGGCGCGGGCGCGGTGGACCTCCGCGCGAAGACTGCGTGCCGGTAGTGACTGCTCCGGACTGGGATTTTTCTGCTTCCCCGATTCTTGTGAAATTGTCCAGCGGAAGGGAAATGCTGATTGCAGGACAGAAGTCGGGGGCAGTGTGGGCACTCGATCCGGACAAGAAAGGCGCAATCCTCTGGAAGTACGAATCTCCAGAGGAGCGGGGAAGAATGGGCATCCTCTTCGGAGGCGCCGCAGATGATCAGAACGCCTACTTTAATTCACGCGGCGGGATCTTCGCCGTGCAGCTCTCGGATGGCGCCGAAAAGTGGTTTGCTCCGCTGCCCGCCCCAACCGGTGATATGCAGAGCCATCCCGGAGCGAGCGCAGCCGTGAGCGCAATCTCCGGTGTGGCGCTCTCTGTCGGTTTGGACGGAATGATTCGTGCGCTGGATGCGAAAGATGGCAAGCTGCTTTGGGAGTACAACACAGCGCGAGAGTTCGAGACGGTGAATGCTGTTAAGGCTAAAGGTGGCTCCATGGGTTCCGGGGGAGTGGCAGTAGCCAACGGGATGTTGTTTGTTGCTTCGGGCTACGTTGGATTCCAGAATGGCGCCCCTGGAAATGTGCTACTGGCCTTCAGCCCTGAAAAGTAGGCCAGCGGTCAAATCGTATTCGCGAAACAGATGCAGCGAAGATTGCCTCCGCAGCTACGTTTAAGGTGAGACAAATGGTAAGGATGTTGGTGTGCATTGGCCTGCTTCTCGCTGGGACTTTGCTGGCCCAGTCACCTAATCGTCCGAATTCTGAAAATGCCGGTTCGGTCGGCGCAGGAATGCGCACTTCAGCTCCGAGGATATTTGCGCAGAGAGGCCAAGATGGTGGGACATCCTCATGGTACGTAGCCATTCCCTTGGACAACCTGGGTGTTTCCGATTTTAAGCAGGCGCTTGCTAAGGCGAACGGATCTGTTGTGGGTGCCTCCGACACCAGTCCGCTGAACACCGGCGCCGTGAAAGTATCGAGCCGTCTTCTGGATTTCCACCTTGCTGCGGCGGAGATCGCCGACCTGAAGTCCCGGTTGACCAGAATCCGGATTGTGGCTTACAGCGTCCCTACGATTAGTCGCGATGAAGCAGAAGCACGCAAGCTGTTTGAGTTCACCAAGAGTTTGAACGTTTCTACCATCGTTGTGGACGAAGTTCCCACGTCATTGGCGATAGTGGACCGGCTGGCAAGTGAGTTTGGAGTTGACGTTGCTCTATCGAACCAGGGTGATCCGCAGGAATTTGCCAACACGCTAAGTAACCTGGGCCCCAGGGTCGGAGCATTCATAGATCCGTCCATCTGGGCTGAAC
>JBFXAV010000205.1:0-5505 GCA_050183935.1 Candidatus Korobacteraceae bacterium
GGGATCCCGTAAATTATCTGGGAGAGTTCTGATGTCGACCTATTTCCCCAAACAGGGGGATATTGTACGTAAGTGGCACGTAGTGGATGCCTCCGGCCAGACTTTGGGACGGCTGGCAACCCGCGTTGCTCGGGTGCTCGCGGGCAAGGAAAACCCGCGCTATACCCCATTTCTGGATACCGGCGATCATGTGGTCGTAATCAACGCGGAAAAGGTTAAATTGACCGGCCTGAAGGCGGACGCCAAGGTGTACCGGCGGTATACCGGCTTCCCGGGAGGGCTGCGGGAAGAAGAGTTTCGCAAGCGGCTGGCTCGCAGGCCAGAGGCCATTGTGCAGGACGCAGTTTTGGGAATGCTACCCAAGACCAAGCTGGGCCGCGCCATGGGCAGGAAGCTGAAGGTCTATCGCGGGGACAAGCATCCGCATCAGGCGCAGCTTCCGGAATCGCTAGCAGTTTAAGTACGACCCTTTGTGCGTGGATTGCGTCTCACTAGGCAAGTGCCCTGGCGCGATTGACGCGAAAATTTCTTGAAGAACTGGATGCCGCGCCGCCGGTGGAAACTTGCTGGCGATGGACGGCTGGAAAGCTGAGACATGGCGAATCAGGTGGAGTATTACGGAACGGGCCGGCGTAAATCGAGCGTAGCCCGTGTGTTTTTGCGGCCCGGTACCGGCGAGTTCCGGGTGAACGATCGTCCGTTTGAGGAATACTTTGTGACTGACGCGCAGCGCAACCTGGCGCGGCAGGCGCTGGTGGCGAGCGATACGGCCAGCACCTTCAACGCGGTGGTCACAGTCTCCGGCGGGGGCGTGAATGGGCAGGCAGGCGCGGTTCGCATGGGTGTTGCCCGCGCGCTGTTGGAGTTCAACGCCGAACTGCGCGGCAAACTGAAGTCGGAAGGCTTCCTGCGCCGCGATCCCCGCGGCAAGGAGCGCAAGAAGTACGGCCAGAAGGGCGCGCGCAAGCGGTTCCAGTTCAGCAAGCGGTAATGCTTGTAAGGTTGAAGTTAGAAGCTGTCTTAAATCTTTCCCGCTCCCAGAAATGGCTGGCGGGACGGGAACTGTAATCCCGAGCGATCCGGGCAGGCTGCCAAGGCGGGCTGTTCGCCGCAGAGGATGCAATTCAACGAGGAGGTTGTTTGGCTACCATCACCATGAAGGAGTTGCTCGAAGCGGGAGTCCACTTCGGGCACCAGACCAAGCGCTGGAATCCCAAGATGAAGGAATACATCTTCGGAGAGCGCAACGGTATTTACATTATTGACCTGCAGAAGACCTTGAAGATGTTCAAGGACGCTTCCAAGTTTGTGCAGGACATGGCCGCCGATGGCAAGATCATCCTGTTTGTAGGCACCAAGCGCCAGGCCCAGGATGCGATTGCTGAAGAAGCAAAGCGCGCCGGGATGTTCTACGTGAACAACCGCTGGCTGGGTGGCCTGCTGACGAACTGGGTAACGGTGCAGAAGTCGGTAAAGCGGCTGAAAGAACTCGACGAAATGGCCACTGATGGCCGTTACGAGCTGCTGCCGAAGAAGGAAGTCATTAAGCTGGAGCGCGAGCGCAAGCATCTTCAGGCCAACCTGGCCGGGATTCGCGACATGTCGCGCCTGCCGGATGCCATCTTCGTGGTTGACTCCAATAAGGAGCAGATCGCGGTGCGCGAGGCGCGCAAGCTGGGCATTCCGGTCGTTGCAGTGGTGGACACCAACTGCGATCCCAGCGAAGTGGATTATGTAATTCCCGGCAACGACGACGCACTGCGTGCAATCCGGCTGTTTACTTCCAAAATCGCTGATTCCGCTGTAGAAGGCGTGCAGGCTGCAACCGACAAGCAGCAGGTTGAAGTGCAGGCGGCGCAGGAAGCGGCGGAGAGCGCGGGAGAGAAAGCTGCGGAGGCATCGGAAGATCCGCAGGCTGCCGGCGAGGTTGAAGACCTCTCCATGGAAGACGTGCTCGGCGGCGGCGTGCGCAAGCAGCCTGCGGCGGCGCCAGACGTGGAAACGGAAGCTGAGGTTCGAGCGGAGTCGCAGGGCTCATTCTAGGCAAGCTCTCCTGGACGGACGAAGTGCTGCTTAGAATTTTGGCCGAGGCGGTCACGTCCGTTTCTCCCCCAGAGTTTTCAAGCTCGCTCCGTCTGTCGCTGAAGTGAAAATTTCGGCTGCAGTTTGATGCCAGTCGAGGTTTGTTCAGGGCTGGAGCTGGCTGGCATTCCAGCAGGCTTCCAGTCCTTTTTGTGCGGACATGACTGGCAATCGCAGAGGCTGCGAAGTTAAGGAAAGGCTTTTTTCATGAGTACATCGGCAATGAATATTTCGGCGGCACAGGTTCGGGAATTGCGGGAGAAATCTGGCGCTCCCATGATGGATTGCAAGCAGGCACTGGTAGAAGCCAAAGGCGACCTGGAACAGGCCATGGTAGTGCTCCGCAAGAAAGGTATCGCGACGGCGGCCAAGAAGGCGGCTCGTGTGACCAGCGAGGGTTCGGTTGCCAGCTACATCCACGCTGGAGGAAAGATTGGTGTCCTGGTGGAAGTGAACTGCGAGAGCGATTTTGTTGCCCGCACGGATGACTTCCGCGAACTGGTGCACGATATCGCCATGCACATCGCGGCCAGCGATCCCAAGTTCATTCGCAAGGAAGACGTGACGCCAGACGCCTACGAAAAGGAGAAAGACATCTACCGCGCCCAGGCGAAGGCCACCGGCAAGCCGGATAACGTGGTGGAGAAGATCGTGGAAGGCAAGATGAGCAAATTCTACGAGGAAGTCTGCCTTTACGAGCAGCCCTTTATCAAGGAACAGAGCATGACCGTGGCGCAGCTCATCGCTGCCAAGGTCGGCAAGCTGGGGGAGAACATCTCCGTGCGCCGCTTTGCCCGCTTCAAGGTGGGTGACGTGGGCGCAACCGTGGCCTTCATCAAGATTCAGGAAGGCGAGAACCCTGATTCTGCGGCAGCTCCGGCGGTCGTTAGCTAACAGAACTGTAGCGGCAAACCAGGATTTCAATGGGACGGCTGGCAACAGCCGTCCCATTGTTTTTTCTGCCCAAAATCTTCCTCAATGCAGGCGACTCGTCCTTGATTCGACGGGACCGCTCGAATGCCGTACGATGCTTGCCCATGTCTTCGGCCGGGCCACTGCCCAATCCTTCCGCTCCGCACATCAGCCGCTGGTGGCGTGTTGTTGGCGCGCTCTCCATGAACCTGGCGCTGGGAACTCTCTATGGCTGGAGCGTGTTTGTGGCGCCGCTGGAACAGGAGTTCCACTGGACTCGGTCGCAGACTTCAACCGTGTTTACCATCGCGGCCGTGGTTTTTGCGATCAGTTTTGTGCTCGCCGGGCGGCTCCAGGACCGGTACGGCCCGTTCAAAGTGTCTTTGGCTGGAGGCATCCTGGTAAGCCTGGGGTTCTTCCTGTCGGCTTTTACCGATAGCCTGAGTTCGCTCTACTTCTACTTTGGAGTGATCGGCGGATTGGGCAACGGCTTCGGCTATGCCACCCCGATTCCGGTAATGGCGAAGTGGTTTCCCGATCGTCGCGGTCTTGCCATTGGCATTGCCGTAGGCGGTTATGGCGGAGGGTCCGCGATCTTTGGCCCGCTTTCACAATTGTGGCTGATTCCCGCCTACGGCTGGCGGGAAACCTTCATGATCCTGGGTGTGATTTTTCTGCTGATGACGACCGTGGGCGCCCTGCTGCTAAAGAACCCTCCCGCTGGTTACCATCCTCCGGGATGGAAGCCTTTGGCGCAAACGGCAACCAACGCTGCTACAGTCCATGAATTCACGCCGAGTGAGACACTGCGGACTCCAACGTTCTACTTCATGTGGGTGGCTTATGCGCTGGGGACATCGGCGGGGTTGATGGTCATCAGCCAGTTGGTCCCGTTTGCCAGGTCGATGAATGTTCCCTCGGAAGCTCTTACTACCATGACGCTGGTGATCGGCGCTATCGGCAACGCCGCAGGCAGGATCCTCTCCGGATGGATGTCGGATGCACTCGGGCGGTTGAACGTCCTGCGCCTGATGATTGCGCTCTCGGTTCTCGTGATGCCCGTTCTCTATCTCGCGGGCAGCAATGTCGCGCTGCTCTACGCGCTGGTCTTCGCAGTGTATTGGTGTTATGGAACGCAGCTTTCAGTGAATGGCTCCACCGCGGCAGATTTCTGGGGAACAAAGAACGCCGGGGTGAACTACGGCATGTTGTTTACCGCGTGGGGTGTGGCGGGCATCATTGGACCGAGAGTTGGAGGGTATTTCTTTGACAGGTACCACAGCTACCAGTTCGCGTTCTATATCGCCGCGGCGCTCGCGGTTGTGGCGTTGGCGTGCCTTTCCTTTGCCAATAATCCCCAGACCTACTCGCGGCATAGGCTGGCAGCAGAACACGGGCGATGATTGCGGGTTGCGCGATCGTGCAGTAACCTTCGTCGCCGCAGGTGTCGATGGTGGTGCCTGTGCCTTCGATTGAGTGAAGACACGGCTTCCGGTAGGCGTGGTGCTAAACTGGTCGAAGAGACGGAGGCCCATGTCCGAACCCGTATTCAAGCGCATTCTTCTCAAGCTTTCCGGCGAGGCGTTGGCCGGTGACAAGGGCTTTGGCGTGGATACCACGCGTATCCATGAGATTGCCGGCGAGGTTCAGGACGTGCTGTCCCTCGGCGTGCAGATTGCCATCGTCATTGGTGGCGGAAATTTCTTCCGTGGCGTCGCCGACCAGGCAAAAGACATGGATCGCGTCGCCGCTGACAACATGGGAATGCTGGCCACCGTGGTCAATGCGCTGGCCCTTCAGGACGCGCTCGAAAAACGCAGCATCTATACGCGCGTAATGTCGGCCATTGCCATGCACGAAATCGCCGAGCCCTTTATTCGCCGTCGCGCGATCCGTCACCTCGAAAAGGGCCGCGTGGTGATCTTTGCCGCCGGAACCGGCAGCCCTTATTTTTCCACGGATACTGCGGCTTCCTTGCGCGCTATGGAGATCAAGGCCGACGTGATCATGAAGGCCACTAAGGTTGACGGCATCTACGACGCCGATCCCGTGCTGGTCAAGGATGCGCAGATGTTCAGCCGTCTTACCTACATGGATGTCCTGAAAAAGGGTTTGAAGGTGATGGACGCTACAGCTATCAGTCTCTGCAAAGACAACAACCTTCCTATTCTTGTCTTCAATATGAACCGTTCCGGGAACATTCGCCGCGTAGTGCTTGGGGAACAAATCGGTTCACTCGTCAGCGTGTAAGAGAGAGTCGCCGGGAACAAACGCAGCATGCTCCTTGGCGTGTCTAGACTCCGCCCAGTTATAATCTCGTTTTGCCGAGAAGGATCCCGGCAGGAGAAGATATGGCTCAACCCAGCACTGCATCCATTCCTGCATTGAAAGAAACGTTTGCGCAACTACGAAGCCGCATGGATAAGGCGGTGGAAGATTTCCGCACGGAAATGGGATCGCTCCGCACCGGGCGAGCTTCGGTGCACATGCTCGACAGTGTGCAGGTCGAGT
>JBFXAV010000206.1:0-5497 GCA_050183935.1 Candidatus Korobacteraceae bacterium
TCGGGGCGTAGCTCAGGTGGATAGAGCATCTGCCTTCTAAGCAGAGGGTCGCAGGTTCGAGTCCTGCCGCCCCGACCAAGCTTCTTCTTGCAGCTCAACAGCTTGCATTTGGGCAATGGCGGCAGATTTGGGTCCAATTTGGGTCCAACCCCAAATAATGCCGTTTCCAGCCGGTCTACCGCCTTACGCTGATCTTCCGTTATCGAATGCAGGTATGCTGCGGGCTTCAGGTGCCGTGCCAACAGCGCGCGACGGTCCAGCGGCTGCGGTGGTTGATTTCGGTAGTGGGCTGTTTTCAAAACAGCCCACTCTGATTATTCAGAATCGCAAAATCGCAGGATAATTGTGCTAAAGTCGATTCCGCCGCGATTCTGTACCAAGCTCAGCGAATCCGCATTTCGCTCGATCGCGTCAAAGCTGTTAATCGCAAAGTGACGGATGTGCGGGCAAGTGCGAATGAAATTCAGAGCGAAGCTGAAGCGCTTCGCGACGACATCCGAGCAAGCCTCGCAGTTATTGAGGATACCCTCAGACTAATGCCTCATCGTGCCGAAGAAATCCCTCTCTCTGTTACGCCTGATTAGATCTGGTCACCAAACCCTGCTTTATATGTTGGTCAAACCTACTTGGATCCGATTTGGGTCCAAACGTGTCCGAAAGGGTGCAAAACCAGGGTGTAAGACGCAGAACCAACCTTTACGAGCCAATCACATACATTCCGTGGTCATCTGCTGTCGAGGATGTGCTGAAGGCGGAGAGCGGTCTGGAGTAATCTTCCGTCTTGACCATGATTGGTCGTGATCTGCAGTCCAAGTGGAAGACCGTTAAGAATCAGCATTGGAATAGAGATTGCAGGCGTACCGAGTGCTGTCCACGGCGCATTCATTCGCGGATCACCAGTTGAGGCCAATCCTCGGAGAGCTGGCCCCGTAGCTGCTGGCATAAAAATTGCAGGAGTGCCTTTAAACAAATCGGCGACTTGAGCCCGGCATTTGTCGATGAATTGCCGCGCATCGTCGTACGTTTGCTCGGAAATCTGGAGCCCTTCGCGCACCAGATCGGCGAGATCGTCCAAGCGAGAGCCATACCTCTGGAAACGCTGCCGATGGAATCTGGCTCCTTCAATCAACAAGGCATATATCGCTTTTCCGCTCGCACAAGCACTGCAATTTTACCTAATTTTTACGCGAGGCTCATTCACAGTTGAAGAAGCTCGATTACGGTCAGCTCCGACCGGGAGATCCGGTCTTATAAAGGAGCTTATCCGTGACATTGATCTTTGGCAGGAACTGGAATCGCGTTCTGCTTGCAGGAGTGGCCATGGCGGTGTGCCCCGTTGTGCAAGCGCAACAGATTATCTATCCCGCGCCGCCTTCCAGCGCGCAAACCTGGTATCAAGAGGGGCAGCAGGCGCTGAAGGAAACAAAAAAACAGAAGGCTGCTCCGCGGCGCGCCAAGAACATCATCCTTTTTATCGGCGATGGTATGGGTATTTCTACTGTGACCGCAGCGCGCATTTTGGAGGGGCAGTTGCAGGGCAGGAGTGGCGAGGAGAACCTGCTCAGCTTCGAGCACTTCCCCAACGTGGCACTGGCACGCACATTTAGCGTCAACCAGCAGACCTCCGACTCCGCCCCGACCATGACTGCCATGGTGACGGGCGTAAAAACCAAGGATGGCATTCTCGCCATCGACCAGGATGTGGTTCGCGGTGACTACCGCACCGTGGCGGGCAACGAGCTACAAACAATTTTGGAGATCGCAGAGAAGAGTGGGAAGGCCACGGGCGTGGTCAGCACGGCACGCATTACGCACGCAACGCCGGCAGCATGCTATGCCCACAGTCCGAATCGCGATTGGGAGAGCGACCGCGAGCTATCTGCGGATGCGCGTGCCGCCGGATTCAAGGACATTGCGCGTCAGCTCGTTGAATTCCCGGTAGGAGACGGCCTGGAGGTAGCACTGGGCGGAGGCCGCGAATACTTCATTCCGCGCACCATGCCTGATCCGGAGGACAGCGGCTCCTTTGGACGGCGCCTTACCGGCGATCTGACACAGCAGTGGGTCAACTCGCGTCCGGGTTCAGCGTACGTCTGGAACAAGGCCGCATTCGATGCGATTAATCCCGCCGTCACCAAGCGTTTGCTGGGACTCTTTGAGCGTTCCCATATGGAGTATGAGTATGACCGCCCCGGTGACGCCGCTGGCGAGCCATCCCTGACGGAAATGACGCAGAAAGCAATCGACATTCTTTCGAAGAACCGCAAAGGATATTTCCTGCACGTAGAGTCAGGACGAATCGACCACGCTCATCACGCAGGGAACGCCTACCGTGCTCTGACGGATGCGATTGAGTTCTCCCGCGCGATCCAGGCCACTTTGGAACGTGTCGACCTGAAGGACACGCTCATTATCGTAAGCGCCGATCACAGCCACGTGTTCACGATCGGAGGCTATCCCACGCGCGGAAACGACATCCTCGGCAGGGTCATCAGTAACGACCAGGCGTCGAGCCCTTCCATGGACTTCGACAACGACAGCCTGGGCCTGCCCTACACCACCCTGAATTACGCCAATGGTCCGGGATGGATTCCCAACAATCCGGGACGTCCTGACCTGACCAACATCAACACAGGCAATCCCGGCTACCTTCAGGAAGCAACCGTTCCGCTTGGAAGCGAGACACACTCGGGAGAGGATGTTGCAATTTACGCGATCGGGCCGGGGTCCGATCTGTTCCGTGGCGTGAAAGACCAAACCTACATCTTCCATGTGATGCAGGACGTGTTTGACCCCAACCCAGTGCCACCCGGGTTCTGGGATCAGTCTCTTTCTTATTAGACGAGGTATAGCGAGGTATAGGAGGATGTGCGGCAAACGTACGTCCTCCTTTTAATTAGGTGGTTATCTTCTGTCGAGTATGTGCTCAAACCGCACAGCAGCCTGGAGCAATCTTCCGTCTTGACCATGATCAGTCGTAATCTGCAGTCCAAGTGGAAGGCCATTCTTGATCGGCATTGGAATAGAGATTGCAGGTGTACCGAGTGCTGTCCACGGCGCATTCATTCGCGGATCACCAGTTGAGGCCAATCCTCGGGGAGCTGGCCCAGTTGCCGCTGGCGTAAGAATAGCCAGCGTAGCATTGTACAATTCTGCGAATTGATCTCGACCTTTGGCTATGAATTGCCGCGCATCGTCGTACGTTTGCTCGGAAATCTGTAGCCCTTCACGCACCAAATCAGCTAAATCCTCCAGGCGAGAACCATACCTCTGGAAACGTTCCCGATGGAGTCTGGCTCCTTCGTAATACATGACCGTATCGGCGGCATCGGAAAGTCTGGAAAGCATGCCAGCAAGATCAAGCGGTCGGAGCACTACTCCTGCATGTCGCAGCAAAGAGACGGAGTTTTCGAAGGCTGCCGCCATCGCAGAATCGAGATCTGGAAGCGAACTTACGACGCCCACCGGGAAATCCTCTGGGCGTCCAACCGGCTGGTCCAGAGCTTGCCAAAACGACAACATGTCTGCCGCTGTAGAGGTGAAGAAGCCCAGTGTGTCCAGGCTTTTTGAGAAAGGTAGGACACCATCGAGTGAAAGCAGTCCATAACTAGGCTTGAAGCCGGTAATGCCGCAGTAGGAAGCTGGGCGCAGCACCGATCCTTTTGTTTGCGTGCCAATAGCGAGGGGTACCATGCCGGCCGCCACGGCGGCAGCGGACCCGCTCGAACTTCCGCCAGGAGTGTGATCCGGATCTCTTGGGTTTCTTGTGGGAGGAGGCGTCTTGTGCGCGAATGCGGCGCAATGTGTCTTGCCCAAAAGGATCGCTCCGCGGCGGTTTAGTTCGCTGACAATATAAGCATCGGAAGTGCCAGTTCTTCCCTTGTAGATTGGAGACCCGTACTCCGTCGCGAGGCCGCGAGTTTCGATGATGTCTTTAGCGCCAAACGGGATTCCAGACAGCGTGCCCTCAGCTGTCGGCTTCTGGGGTTGAACCTGAACCCACGCCTGGATGGAGCGGTCCAGAGATTCAATGCGTTCAAGGCAATTCTGTAAGGCCGGTCGGCGAGAATCTAAAGAGGCACTCAGCCAATTGTTTAAAGTTTCCAGACCATCACGCATTCCAGAGCTCTCGTTTCATATCTCGCATCCTGTCTAGGGCGGAGATATAGTGTTACACCAAACTGGGAGGAGCATAGTGAAGCAGAGTTTTGTTTTCCTGGCGGCTATTTGTGCGTGCATAGCTGCAAGCGCGCAACAATCTTTACCTCCGCAGACACAACCGGCGTCTCGCCAGGCAGCGCAGGACAGAGAACGCAAGATCAATCTAGGCAGCGACACTAACGGCAACCCACTGCGCCTGGCGCTCAAGACCGGACACATTTCTAATTACGAGGAATCCAAGGTCAAGCCCTACAAGCTTCCAGACCCGCTGGTTCTGTCCAAAGGCACGCCGGTTCGCGATGCTCGCATCTGGCAGACGCGCCGTCGCGCCGAGATTCTCAACATTTATGAAACTGAGATTTATGGGCGCAGCCCTGCTGGCGCACCGAAGGTTATCTGGCAAGTTACAGAAACCGACCCAAAAGGCCGCGAAGGAACAGCGATCACGAGACGGATTGTGGGAACTGTGCAGCCTTCCGCAAGAACCAGCGACACCATCAGCGGCCAGCACATCAACCTGACCTTGCACACTCCTTCCAGAGCTAAGGGCCCAGTTCCCGTCATCCTGCTCGTGACTTTCGGTGGAGGCCCACCCCGTCCCGCACCGGTAGCAACTGCTGGTCAGCCAGCCCGATCCCCTGATCCTCCCGTCGCTGACGAAATTCTCGCGCGCGGTTGGGGATATGCAACTGTTGGATACCTGGACATTCAGCCAGATCGCGTCGATTCCTGGACCCAGGGCGTAATTGGCCTCACACTGGCTACTGGCCAGCAACAACCCGCGCCGGACGAATGGGGAACCATCAGTGCCTGGGCCTGGGGCATCAGCCGCATTATGGACTACTTCGAGTCGGACAAGACCGTGAATGCGAAGCAGGTCGCGGTCTTCGGCCACTCTCGCCTGGGCAAAACCGTGCTCTGGGCTTCAGCCAAGGACGAGCGCATCGCGGCCGTGTTCTCCAGTTGCTCCGGCGAGATGGGAGCGGCACTGGCCCGCCGCGATTGGGGCGAGACCGTGGACGACATGGCGCAGAACTACGGCTGGCAATTCTCCGGTAATTTCCAGAACTGGGTGGGTCGCTGGGACGAAATGCCGGTCGATGCCCACATGCTGGTCGCGTTGAGCGCGCCCCGTCCAGTGTTCGTCACCGGCGGAACGGCAGATCAGTGGGCGGACCCGGTCGGGATGTTCCAGTCGCTGGTAGCCGCCGGGTCAGTCTATCGGCTGCTGGGGAAAAAAGGCTTAGGCACTACGGAATTACCAGCTCTCGATACCCCGCTCACCGGAGGTGACCTGGGGTGGCACTACCATACTGGAGGTCACACCGCTACGAAG
>JBFXAV010000207.1:0-5482 GCA_050183935.1 Candidatus Korobacteraceae bacterium
AGGATATCACCCCGCCGGGGGTAAGTGTGACAGCTGCAACGAAAATCTATTTCCCTGTCCCAGAGCAGCTTGCGAACAAACAGCAGACTGCGGGGGCTTGACACGCTCCGTGACCCTGCTCGCGGCTGGCTTCTTCGCTTCTGTTGCTTCTGTAACTTCTGTTACTACGGCGCAAGCAGAGATGTCGCCGGAGGTTGCCGGTTTTCGCTCAGACTTGCTAGGAGACGGGAATGCCCGCAGCAAGCCCGTCGCCAAAAACACATAGCTGAGCTCGTCGAGTGCCTCCATATAACGCCGGACAACGGTACGACGCGCACAGTTCAGAAGGTTTGCGGCTTCCTCAGCCGTGTACTCCTGGAATGTGATTCTGGCGATCACTTGCTGGGCATCGTATTCCAGCCGCTCCAGACAGCGTTCCACGTCATGCACGAAGATGACGCCGTCTTCGAAGCTGCTCATGCGGTAGCTGCTGACGTGGGAGCGAAAAAACTCCCGCCCCAGCAGCGACGGCAGGCGCCCCAGTTCCACGGAAAGCCGGAAATACTTCCGCAGCAGCGCAATCGTGTGCTGGCGGTACAACCATAGATCCGGAGAGAGTTCCCTGGTCTGTGCCGTCCGCGAGGAATCTGCGGGCGATGGGTGATTGGCGTTGGCCTTCGGCCGCATAGACGAAGTGGCGGGGGGCACTGGCTTCATGCCACGCTCCCCGACCAGGACTCACCGTTCGTTTCCCGGCACGGGAATGCCGCGGCATGCAGCACTTCCGGCTGGACGGTCTGCGGCCTGCGCCGCCTGCTGGGCCGCGCCGCCGGGAACTCGGCCATCTCCCGATCGCACGGCATGCAGTAGATTTCGGCGCTGCCCTTAGCCCGTAGCCAGAGTCCGCCGCAGCGTTCACAGTATTTCAGTTCTACGAATCGGTCGGAGTTGCTTGGTCGCATGGTTGTGTTGGCTCCTGTTGTTGGGGGAAGGCTAAAAAACAAAAACCCCGCACCGGCAGGCGCGCGGATTGCTCCGGGGACGCTTGCGGCACAGGGCTCGTTGAATTTACGGTAGGCCTGCGTTGGCTATTTAGTTGTCGGTTGCGAAATCCGAAAGCGGCCTGGGAGCCAACGAGCCTTCGGATACCACAAGGCTGGCAAATTGCACGCCATCCGGCTGCTGCCGGATCGATGAACTAGTCTGGCGCACCGTTCCAGCCATGCAAGTCATTTTTTCGGCGAAAGTATCCCTCTTCGTATCCTGACTTCACCACTTGCCCGTTCTGAATGACGATGCTGAGACGCCCGTTAAAGCGCATCTTCTGCAAGAGCCGCTCCGTCGAAGCCGAAAGCAGCTCGGAGTCCTGAACCTTCCGCCTTAACTCCAGAAAGGTCCTCTCGTCTCCGATGGCGTCTGCCTCGCGGGATACCCTGTTCGTCCTTCCCGGAACGGGATGGAGAGCAGAAATGGAATTGGAAATCTCCGAATTTTCGGACATGCAAACCTCGGTCGCACCGTTGAGCTATAGTTGCGGAAGCTACCATATAGCTATAGGTAAATCAACGTCAAGACTTGTATTTCTTTTGGTTAATGTAATTTCAGAGAAGTATAGCGCATTGATATATTTAAACGATGGATTTCCACACCCTCCAGGAGCGCCTGCGCGCCCGGATTCAGGCGCGTATCACCGCCGGGGAGCTCACTGGTCTGGAACTGGCGCGCCAGTCCGGCTTCCGGCAGGCGCACATCTGCAACTTTCTGAATCGGAAACGCGGCCTCAGCCTGGAGGGAATGGACCGCGTACTCGGTGTGCAGCAACTCTCGGTGCTCGATCTGCTTGAACCTGATGAAGTGAATCGACGCGCCACCAGCATCGCCCCCGATGAGAGTGACTTCGAGAATGTGGTGCTCGTCGAAGGTGTTATCGCGGCCAGCGAACCCACCATCACCAGCGAAAATGTGAAAGAAGTTTTAAAGTTCAAGAAAAGTTTTTTGCGGAAGTTGCGCTCTGACATGGCAACGGAACGCGACCTCTGGCATCGTTTCGTGCTCTTGAAGGTTGATCCCCACGATGGCATGGGCATGCACCCTCGTCTTTTGCCGGGTGCGACCCTGCTGATTGACCGGCACTACAACTCACTGCGGCCTTACCGCAAGAAAGAACGCAACATGTACGCGGTGCGACGGCCGGGCGGATGCACCGTCAAGTATGTCGAGCTTGCCGACCGGAACCTAGTTCTGCGCCCGCACAACGACAGCTATCCTGTTTCGGTCCTTTCCATGGAAGAAGGCCTGACATTCGCCGATCACATTGTCGGACGTGTTTGCCACGTTGCCACTGAGACGTAAGCCTGCCGGTTCGCGGCGGTTTATACCTGCGCTCTGATATCATCAATTTCTTCAGTCTGCCGCAGGACTCCAGCGTGGCATTCTTCTTTCATCGGAGGCACTTCTTATGAGCGATCTTTCCAATCTTCCTCTCGGCGCGCGGCGTGACCAGGACATCGCGCTCGACCTGATGAAGTTTATTGCCATGACCACCAGCGTTGGAAAAACCAGCACTCCCGGCGCAGGCTTTCAGGGAGGAACCGCCCCCTCCCGCGCCGAGGACTATGCTGAGCATCTTCTTCAGCTCTACACTCGTTGTCTTTCCGCAGTTCAAGAGAAGCGCTGAGGACATCCAGTTCACTTCTCAAACGTGGATGAAAAATCTTCTAGGACAACCACTGCCAGGAGCCCAAGACTGTAGAGACGTAGCTTCGCTACGTCTCAAGGGACGATTACAAGTATTCAAACCTTCAGAAAAAAACTGAACCCAGCACTAAGGAACTCCTAAAGAGGAGAACAGTATGCCCCGGACACTTCATCCCAAAGAAATGGCATCAGTACTAGCCCTAGACGGTCCTGCCCTTCGAAAAGAACGAGCAAAGTACGAGTGAGGTTGGAGTAAGGTCGCTCTGAACTGTATTTTTAGAGCGGGTGGGTCGGCGAAGTCCCGTCGTCGATCCTACTCGCCCCGTTCCCTAAATGACCTCTCGAACATCGCACGCAAAACAAAAAAGCGGCGGGCATTCGCCCGCCGCCATCAAATCCCGCAATTTTTTCCAGCTATCCTAAAGGCTCCTTCCAGCCTTCCAGATACTGTGCCACTGCGCGCAGGAACTGATCGGCAATGGCGCCGTCGATGACCCGGTGATCGTATCCAATGGAAATGTGGCAAATGGAGCGAATCGCGATCGAATCGGAGCCGTCCGGGGATTGCACCACCACTGGCTGTTTCTTAATCGATCCAATGCCTAGAATCGAAACCTGTGGCTGTAGGATGATCGGCAGTCCGAACATCTGCCCGAAGCTTCCCGGATTCGTAATCGTGAATGTACCGCCCTGCACGTCTTCAGGAGCCAGCTTTTTCACGCGAGCTCGATCCGCCAGATCCAGCATGGTGCGCTGCAAGCCCAGGAAGTTCTTCTCCTCGGCATTCTTGATGACCGGAACAATCAGCCCCCAATCCAGCGATACCGCAATGCCGATGTTCATGGCGCTGTGATAGCGGATCGAGTCTCCCTCGACGGACGCGTTCATGATGGGAAACTGGCGCAGTGCCTCCACAGCTGCACGGATAAAGAACGTGGTGTAAGTCAGCTTGGTTCCTGTGCGCTGCTCAAAACCTTTCTTTTCGCGCTCGCGGACGTTCACCACGCGCGTCATGTCCACTTCATAGACGCTGTGCACGTGCGCGCTCGTGCGCACCGATTCCACCATGCGTTCGGCAATCTTCTTGCGCATGGGAGTCATCGGTACCAGTTCCCCAGGGGCTCCCGAACTCACTGCCGGTGCTCTTGCCGGTTCCGGTCTGGATGCAGCTGCTGCCGGAGCGGCGCCTCGTTCCTTTTGGGTAGCGATAAACCGCTCGATGTCTTCCTTGGTAATGCGCCCGCCCATCCCGCTGCCCGGAACCTGCCGCAGGTCCACGCCGTTTTCCTTCGCGATCTTTCGCACCAGCGGGGAAGAGCGTACGCCGTCCACTTCCTGTTCAGGCTCAGCCGCCGCAGGGGCTGGTGGCGCTGCTGCTTTTGCCGGAGCGGGCGCCGCTTTAGGAGTGGTCGCCGGCGCAGTGCCCTCGGCGGCAATCACTGCCACCACGGTATTTACCTGGACTGTCTCCCCTTGCGCAGCACGAATTTCCTTCAGTACGCCGCCTATAGGCGCCGGAATCTCAGCGTCCACCTTGTCTGTTGAAATTTCAAACAGAGGCTCGTCCTGAGAAACGCGTTCGCCAGGCTTTTTGAGCCACTTCGTGATGGTCCCTTCAAAGATGGACTCGCCCATCTGCGGCATCACCACGTCTGTACCCGGGCCAGTGGCTTGCGGCGGAGCTTGGTCCGTCGCCACCGCAGCGCCATTGGCGCGACCTGCACCCTTGGTTTCCGGCGGACTCGCAGGCTGTGCCGCGGCCTGCGCCGCAGGCGGCGCGGACGCTACCCGCGCCCCAGCGCCATCAGCATCGATCACGCCCACCACGGTGTTTACCTGTACGGTCTCGCCTTCCTTGGCGCGCACCTCTTTCAGGACGCCGCTCACAGGCGATGGAATTTCCGCGTCCACCTTGTCCGTGGAGATCTCAAACAGCGGCTCGTCCTGTTGAACCTGCTCCCCAGGTTTCTTGAGCCACTTGGTAATGGTGCCTTCAAAAATTGATTCGCCCATCTGGGGCATGATCACGTCAGTTGGCATGGCACTATCAGCTCCGCCCAGAACGCTTGGCGCGCGTATTGGGCAATATTGCCGGAATGAGTAAGGCTTGCTATCCAAGCCCTCCGTGCGGTCGCGGCAAACCCCTCATTATACGCATCTCACAAGCAGCATCGAAGTCGCCCTTGCGAACTCGCATACTATGAAGTTTTCTACAAGTCGGGTGCGAAAAAGAGCACGAAAACAGGGATACTTAAAGCTCTTAAACAGTGATGAGAACTGAGGAAAAAGTGAGATCGGCTTGTGCGTGCCTTGCTACGCCAGGAATGTCTCTTCCGTCCCTGCAATCCGCTTCTCTTGTTCGGGAGGTTTCACCGGGATTCCCACGCTTCGTCCCAACAGCGCGTCGAGCGTGTCCAGCCAAAGAATCTGCCGGTCAAATACCCGCCCGAAATTACGCGTAATCGACTGGCACACATCCTGTATGTCCGCTGGACGAGTGGCCTCGCGTTGGAGCGAGGTCACGGGCTTGCCGGAGAGACCGCAAGGCACGATCAGTTCAAAGTTCGCAAGGTCGGTGGCGACGTTCAACGCGAAACCATGGGACGTAACTGCCCTCGAAATGTGGACACCGATCGCCGCCACCTTCGCCGGTGCTGGTTTGTCGGTCCACACTCCGGTGCAGCAGGTACCCGCTTTGCGGCAACCCCGAACTCCGCGCACGTTCGAATCAACACTTCTTCCAGCCTGCGCACATACTCCACTGCGCCTAATGTCTTGCGCTCTCCTGCAGGAGTCCGGAACTCAC
>JBFXAV010000208.1:0-5478 GCA_050183935.1 Candidatus Korobacteraceae bacterium
GCAACGGCGCTTTCAGCGCCTGCCTATCGGCGTTGTGGGTCGTAGTCCGGCTCGTAATCGGCGGCGAACGTAGCGCCATCAACGATGTGTAAATCTCGGTCGCCCATGCGGATCAGCCAATCGCCCTCGTCCATCGCCATTTCCATGAAGCCGCCCTCGACCCATGGGGTGCGCTCCTCGTCAATATGAACGCGGCCAATCTCGCCGTCGCCCTGTGCCATCGCGTCCAGCAGCCACTGCGGCTCCGAAGAAAAGCGTTCGCCTTCCCAGCAAACCGCCTCGACATGCTTAACCTTGGTGCGAAATTTCGCCATCTCTCACCTCCTAAGATAACATCCGCTGGCAAGCGGATAGGCCCGAAGGGCCGTTGCTTCTATTCCCGCGCCCCATGCAACCAGCGTGTTAGCCAGTGCAGTGGTTTTGGTACGGGTATCTTCATTGCGATGCCGTGCGGCGTGTAGCATTTGCCCCAGTTGGCTGCGGCTTTGATGCGCTCCATCGCTTCCTCGGGCGACGTTGCCCAAACACTCATGCTGTACTTGCCGTCACGCCACGAATATTCGATGCCGTATTCCTTGAACTCATCCATTGCATTGCTCCTATTCCTCTATTTCCTTCCCCGAGTAGATCGGGAGAGGCCCGGTGCCGTCGTCGGATTCAGGACTGACGCCGCTTGCAGCGGCTGCCCGTTGGGCCACCTGAACGCCCCCGTGCCTGCGCACCCACTCGTTCCAGCCCTTCACCGCACGGTTGATGGCGGCCTTCTTGGTTTTCAGAATGTGATAGGACAGCAAGCCGCACTTGGAACACTCCACCATCGCGCGGGTTGCCGTGCCGTCTGGCGCAGTCCACACCCGCACCGTTTGAAGCGTTGGTTCGCGGCCACAGGTGCACGGCAGCAGTTTCAGTGCGCCTGCGGCAGCGCCCTTGGGCGCGTTGTCGCTCATGGCTTGGGCTCCTGTGGGGTGGACAAATGCCGGCGAAGCATCTGAAGGCCAGCGGCCTGATCTTCAGGGCACAGAGCTGACGCAACACTTTTGATACGCGCATCAATCGACGCTTTGACGCCAGCCCAGTGATTTACCGCCTCGCAGATCAGACCCCAATTGCCAGTAGGTCCGTTGGCAACAAGGCGGCCATTAGCATCGCGAAGCTCGCCGAACTCATCCACCGACCACGGCACAGGCGAGTGATCCTTACCCATTACTCCCTCCCTTCTCCGGTGTGCGGATGCGGGAGAGGAGGGATCGCACCTTGTTAAGCGCGTGATACATGCGGTAGCCGTCGAGATGATATTCGACGGTGTCGTCTGCGACCGTTTGCTGGCGGTGGTCTGTACGCAACGCTATATTTAGGTCGTCCAACGCCTCCACCAGTTCCTCGTAGGAAGGGCGGGTGGGGACAGGGTGGCCGTCGCATTTGCTGACGTACTTCCCGCATATTGAACATTCCGGTTCCATCACACACCTTCCTCTGTATTGGCCGGAGGGGATTTCAGGGAGCGGATGGCGGCGGACGCGACGCCATGGACATGCGAGAGCGGTTCATCGGCCGGCACATCGGCGGTGAAGGCGCTGATTTCTGTCAGCGCCTCTCTCAGCCGTCTGTTCTCTTCCTCTAGGCCGGAGGCGGTGAGGGCGGCGTCTCCGAGAGTGAGGCGGATTTCGTTCTCATCGTCGGGGTCCATCATGTCGAACTCTTGGCGGAAACAACGCCGGCTCTTGAGTTCTTTCAAGATAGCGCCGCCAACGATCAGCACGCGGCCCCTTTGCGCCGCAGGCAGGCCCGCAGGGCCGTCAGTTCCTTCTATCTCACTCATTGCCGGTCTCTCCTAAACCCGTGTTGCCCTAAGATTTGCCTGCTGGGACCTCCAAACTTCGATCTTGAGTTCGGCGGCCTTCACTAGTGCCCGGTTCAGTTCGTCCACCCTTACGGCATCGGCTGCTCTGTCCAACGCCTCCTGGTATTTGGGCGACCGCAGGGCTTCCCGCTCTTGGGCTGATACCGGCATGTCAGGGTGTTGGGCCATCAGCAGGGCTTTGGTGGGTTTGAGCATTTCCTCTGCCCTGAATCTCTCTGCCCGTGCGTCTGCAATGGCTGGGGCGTTCTCTATCAGCCACTGGACGGCTTTCTCTGCGTCCTGCTCGGTGTAGCTCATGACTTATCCTCGGGACTGACGGCTGCGCTGCCTGCCCGTTGGGCCACCGTCCGCTCTACCTTGCGTCCATCGCATGTGGGGCATGTGATGTATCCATCGCCACCACACTCCGGGCAGTTGTCGTCATCCCCATATCCGCCGCCCTCGCAATAGCTGCACTCCACCTCGCCCCAGCCATCGCATGTGGTGCAAGGTGCTTGCTCCGGTGCGCCTGCGGCAGGCCCCGTCTCCGGGGCCGTTGCTTCATCACTCATCACGTCACCCTCCCTTTCTTCAACGCCGCTTCCTGCCTGAACCTGAATACGACTCTCTCCATTGCCTCCTGATCACCCCTTGCGGCCCATAGGGCAGAGGCGAGGGCGCGACCGTCTATGCCGTGCTGCATTAGAAATGTTTCCTCGTCGCCAGCATCGTGCAGGCGCTCGTGGCATCCCCACCGCTTTAAGATCACAACGCAAAGCGGAATCGCGTATTTGTCCGCCGCCTTCCTCGCTATGCCCCGCTCTTTCGGATCGCCCGGCTGCAACAGGTGGTGCGCGTTGATCTGTCTGTTCTCCGCTCCACACACACAGCACGGCAGCTTCCGCACGTTGGCTAGGTGGCTGGCTGACATGCCGGGGCGTTCCCTGCGGACAGGCTTCACAAGTCCTTCCTTGCGGATGCGGGGCTCTGGCATGGCTAGAACGGGATGTCCGAATCGTCGTGCGGGGGCGGCTCGTTGGCCTCGCGTCCGGTAAGGCGACCCACGGCTTTCGCGTATTCCGGCGAAAGCTGGATCATCGCCCTGATCTTCTCGGACAAATGCTCCATTTGCGCCGGCTTGTACTCATCCAGCGAAAAGAACATCGTGTCATTCTGCGCTGAGGGTTTCTCCATCCCCTTCGCCAGTGGCATGATGCCAGCGATCTTCGCGCCAACGTCGCCATTGTTCTTGGAATACTGAACCACGTTGAGCAGGCACGGCGCGCCGATAAGGTTGGCGGGACGGAACTTGCCGTTGGGGCCGAAGTCGCTGGCATCGAACGGTCGCCCGCGCCATGCCTCCAGATCCTTGCGAAGATTGGCCTTCTCCGACGTGGACCATGTGTAGAACTTGGAAAGGACGAACGGTTTACCGTCCTCCATCATTTCGTCGGCCAGTTCCCACGATAACATCACCTGTCGAGCGTGGCTGGTCTGCCCCTGGTATTCGCGCTGTTGCGTTCCAAGGTCCACGAGTCGATAACAGACGGCGCGATGCACTCCGGCTGGTGCCGGGGTGAAATTGCCGCCAGTGGGTTCAGGCAGATAGGCAACCATTGCTTTTGTCTCCTATGCAATCAGTTTTAGGGCGTGTTCTTTCAGCTGCGGTGTCCAGCGGAAATCATCGAAGCGGGGAGCAAACAGGGCTGACGCATCGTTTGCGCTCTCGACCCGAGTCAGCATCCGCATGAGGGCGCGGGCGCTCATTTCGATAGTTCGCCACGCCTCGTTCACTTCATCTTCTGTGGGGGAAAACCATGCGAAGCCGGAAGGAGCGGCGTAGAGCAGTTTGGGTTGGCGCTTGAGCGCGCGGTGATAGGTGGCGATCTGCGCCAGATGATCCGCGCTAGGCTTGGAGGGGCGCCGTTCGGTAGTTTTCAGATCCAGCAAGTAGTCGGGCCATGTGTAGTCCACATACCCCATGACCGGCACCGGAACGCCATCGACCCACGCCTCGATTTTCATCTGCCGCGCATTTGGCGTGACGATCTTGCCGTCAAACGCGGCAATTGCCGAGCGCAGGCAGGACGCCAGCACGTCGCGCTGCTTGTCCAGCTTTTCGCCAATCTCGCCCTGAGCGTTCATCTCAAAAGCCTCTTGCGCCTTGGTCAGCGATTCTTCTGGCGTCGCGCCATACAGATACGCATCAAGCCCGGTTTCGACAGCGGAGCCACGCCACGCGGCGGGCTTGTCGGCTTCATCGGGAATGCGGTGCAGGTAGCGCAGGCACCACAAGTGCGGCTCTGCCCGGTAGAGGGCAAGAGATGAGGGCGACAGATGGTTAATGCTGTGCCGGCCAAAGGGATCAGACATGGTTCCTCCGTTCTTCCCGATCGCTCCAGGTATCCATCGCGTCTGCTTCCTCTTTGGCTTCGTCCATCAGGCGAAGGGCGATGTGCTGGGCTGCTGCCCGCTCGTCCCGTTCAAGGCGGCGAAGCAGGTGTTCCAGTTGGTCTATGAGGTAGTGGGGGGTCATCCTTCACCTCGTAAGAAAATCATCGGCGGCAGCCGATAGCCCCGATAGGGGCGTTGCTCATATTCATTTCCTCTCCCCTGTGCGGCAGCGGGAGAGGGTGAGGTCGATGCCCTTGACGCCGCTATCAAGCAAGTCGGCGGCGAGGCCAAAGCGTGTTCCGCCCTTCAAGTGGAATGCCGCGCTGGCCATCAATTCCTTGAGGCCGCGCAACGCCTCCACCAGTTCCTCGTAGGTCGGGCGGGTGGGGGTATTAATTCGCATGCCGGATTTCAGGGAGCGGATGCGACTGGCGGCGTAGTCGTGATCCTCTTCCGCGTATTCGTTCTGCTCGCGGCGGCAAAGATCAGCCATTTTGTCGTGCCACTGCGCCGCTTCCTCCAGCGCATCCTCCCTAGCCGCGCGTAGGGCGGTGGCTACCGCATCCACGGTGTCTTTCGTGTGCGATGAGAAGAACGTGGCGGCGACGATGTTTTCCGCCCTCTCGTCAGCCCAATCAGCCATTGCCGCTCTCCTCGCGGGCCTTGAGCATGGCGTCGGCCATGGCGTAAGCGCCCGCCGCTATGGCTTGAGCCATCTCGGGCACGGTAATGTTTTTGGGCTGCCTGATGTTGGTCGCCAGCATCCCTTGCAGCGCAGCCGCCGCGAAGTAGTCCCGCAGGGTCATGCCGGCTTCGCCCTGATCGATGTACTGGTAATTGGGCAGCTCGCAGCCAGCGCGAGGAAACGCCGGCCCACCATCGTCTTTCTCGCTCATCACCACCCCCACCACAGCCGAATCCTGGCAGACATCCTCTGCCACCATCTGATCCTCCTCATCCTTGGGTAGTGGAAGGAATTGCCCTGTAGGACGCGGGAGAGGGTCATGCGGTGTCTCCTTGGGGCACCCGCACAGTGGGAACATCACGCCATTCATCGCGGATGCTATTGCTTCCTTTGAGTACCCACCGCTGCTGCAAAACCTCAACGAAACGCCCCTCCCCCGGCGCGCCAACCATGTCGGATACCTGGACCCAGCGGATCACCTGCGCCCAGCGCAATTCGCCAGTGCAGAATTCTTGCGAAATCTGGGAGATGTGCGGCAGTTCCACAGCGCCTGCGGCAG
>JBFXAV010000209.1:0-5476 GCA_050183935.1 Candidatus Korobacteraceae bacterium
GAATATTGGCGAAACGATACGAAATTTCCGCCTGCAGAAGGGCATGTCGCAAGGAGACATTGAAAAGCGTACGGGCCTGCTGCGTTGTTACTTATCGCGCGTGGAAAACGGCCATACCATCCCTTCGCTGGACACACTGGCCAAAATCGCATCGGCGATGGAAATTGCCCTGGCGCAATTCTTTGCCGATTCCAACGGCGACAACGGCCACAAGAACCTGCCCCACCTGAGCGAAGAGGAAGTTCGCTTCCTTTCCCAGATTCGCCGCTACTCTTCCAATCTGAATGACAGTGATCGCAAGCTGGTGCTAGCCATGGTGAAAAAAATGGCCGCCAGCGTAGCCAAGTCCTAGCTGACGCTGGGGTTCACAAGCTGATGCCCGTCGCTTCAGGCAGCGGCTTTGCTGAATTCCGAAAGGGCCATTACCGCCAGTTCCAGGCGGTCGCGCGCACCTGTCTTGTCGAAAATGCTTTGCAGGTGGCGCTTTACCGTGTTCTCGCTGATGCTCAGTTCGGCGGCGATGTCACGGTTCTTGCGACCGCGGGCCACCAGTGCCGCAATCTGGCGTTCGCGCTCGGAGAGCCGCTTGAGAGCGCCCGCTTCCTCTTGGGCGGCACCTGCCATGGAGGCGAGCACCTGATGGGCAATGTCTTCCGAAAATGCCAAATCGCCTTTGGCAACGGTGCGGATGGCAGAAAACAACTTATGCGGTGGATCCCCCTTCAACACCAGCCCACGGCCTCCTAGTTGCACCACTTGTACGTAGTCGGCACGGTTCGTGGAAGCAGTAAGGACCACCGTGGCGGTTCGGCTTCCCGTCCGGTCCAAGGTACGTAGTACTTCGAAGCCATAACCGTCCGGCATGATCAGGTCCAGTATCAGTACATCCGGAGCTTTCTGCTGAACAAGTTGCAGAGCTTCGCCGCCGGTTGCCGCCAGGCCCACCACCTGCATGTCTTTCTGGGTGTGCAGGAGCGAGGCGAGAGACTCCCGAAGAACTTCATGGTCGTCAGCAAGAACGATGCGAATTTTGGCTTCAGGCGAGTTTGAGATCCCAGAGTTCACGGAAATGATTGTAACCCGCTTAATGTTAACTTTCTAGTACACTTATGCAACTTTCTTTTTTAAACCTTAGGCAACCCCGCGAGATTTTTCTGCAACTGGCGGCGCCATGACTTTCGTGCCTCAGCAGGTTGGGACTAGGCGTGGTATATTCCGCCAATTAGCTAGTTTGCGCGGTAAAGCAATGAGGAGCTAGGGTGGCAACGGTCGAAGAAAATCTCAACCTTCTGGAAGATGCGGTTCGCCGCCTGAAGATTGAGTACGATATTTTTTTCGGCGGCGGTTCGAAGCGTCCTCCCAATGACCTGGAGTGGAAGGTGCAAACGTTCATCCGGCGCCTGGAGATCCCGAAGCTCACCTTTGCCCAGCGTTTCCGGTACACCTCCATCGTGCAGAAGTACGCGGTGTTCAGTGACCTGTGGCGGCAGAAGATGAAGATCAAGGAGGAAGGCTATCGCCGTCCTCAGGATGCTCTGCTGGCAATCCAGGGGCTGCGCGATGACCACGCTCCGGCAAGCCCCAAGCCACGCGCCACCGAAGAGGCCACTATGGAGCCATTCCGGGTTGCCTGCTCCAACCCCGAACAGGAACGGGAGACTGTACGTTCTCTGTTTTCTGCCATGACGACGGCCAAGCGCAAGGCAGGCGAAGAAATTCCAGACTCCAGCTTTGAGTCGTTCCAAGCCTTCCTGAAGCGGAAGACGGAGCAGATTCGCAAGGACTTCAACTGCCAGGCGGTCGAGTACGCCGTGGAAGTAAACCGTGGCCGGGTACGGCTGAAGGCCAAGGCGAAAGACGTGTCCGGAATGGCCGAAGAAGCACCTGTGGCGGCGAAAGACTAGCCCCTCCCCAGAAGCCTGACCTCACCTTTTTCTGCCTGTGGCGGCGAACTTTCCCTTGAATCCTTGTGTGTCCGCAGTACATCCTTATACGCGTTTCCCTCAACAGTGTCCTTGCTTTCCCCGAGGTCCTCAGGATGATCGAATCGCGCAAGTCCAAGATCGCGCTACTACTGGCTTTGCTGGTAGCCGCTTCTCTGCTTTCCGTCGGGCAGGAGATTCCCGCCCAGGACGGGGGAATTTCCGGGTTGCTCCAGCAATTCACCAAGCTGAAGACGACGGCGCGGTTACTGCACTCGACAGCGCACCCGGATGACGACGACGGCAGCATGCTGGCCTATGAGTCGCGTGGACAGGGGACATCCACGCTGATGCTCACGCTGAACCGCGGTGAGGGCGGACAGAACCGGATTGGGAGCGAGCTGTTTGATGAACTGGGAGTGCTGCGCACGCTGGAACTGCTGGAGGCTGGGCGCTACTACGGCAATGAGCAGCGCTTTACCCGGGTGGTGGATTTTGGATTTTCCAAGAATTCCACGGAAACCTTTGAGCAGTGGGGCGGGCACGACCCGGCGCTAGCTGACATGGTGCGCGTGATTCGAACGTTCCGGCCGGATGTAATCGTGAGCCGTTTTACAGGCGATTCCAACGATGGGCATGGGAACCATCAGGCAGCGGGCATTCTTTCGCGAGAGGCCTTCCGCGCCGCTGCCGATCCCAAGCGGTTTCCCGAGCAGATTCAGCAGGGACTCCCACCGTGGCAAGTAAAAAAGCTCTACATCGGAAACCTGCGGGGCAGAGAAAAAGACTTCACGCTGCGCCTCGATACCGGAGCTTACGACCCGGTGCTGGGAATGTCGTACTGGCAGTATTCGGTGGAAGGATTACGTCACCAGGCCTCGCAGGGCGTGGGTTCGTGGTCCGCGCCGCCGGGTCCGAATCTACGCGGATACAGGCTTGAGGAATCCGTGCTGCCTGCCGCCACCGGGCAGGAAAAGGGCTTCTTCGACGGCATCGATACTTCAATTCCTGGCCTGGCCGCGAGGCTGGGAGCAGAAGAGGGGAAAGCGCCGTTTTTGAAACCCGCGCTCGTAGCCATTGAACAGTCGGTGAACTCGGCGATGGCGGCATTCGATCCCCGCCAGCCGTCACGCTCCGCGCCCGCGTTGCTGGACGGCTTGGCACAGATTCGCGAGGTGATGGAGAAGGTGAGGGCATCGGCGCTTTCGCCGATTGCGAAGGCCGACCTGCTTCCGCATCTGGAAACGAAAGAAGAACAGTTGGAAGAAGCCGCAAACCTGGCGCTCGGCGCGCAACTCTCCATGTCCGTGGACGCGGCAGAGAACCGCTCGTCGTCTCAGTTCAACCGGCAGGAGCAGACATTTTTGTTTGCAGTGCCGGGACAGACGTTTACCGCCACGGCGCGGCTGTTCAACCGAGGCGGGCAGAACCTGGTGCTTCAGGACATGTCGCTGGTGTTGCCCGAAGGATGGAAGTCAGAGCAGTTAAAGGCCGAAGCAAAGCAATTAGCGGCGAATGATAGCGCCTCGGTGCAGTTCCGCATCACTGTCCCAGAGAATGCGAAGTACACGCGACCGTATTGGCAGCGCAAAGATGCTTCCGAGAGTGTTTACAAGATCCTGGACGCACAGGAGAACACGCTGGCGCTGCCACCCTGGCCGGTGCGGGTGCGAGCACGGTACGCGCTGGCGCCGCTTGCGGCAACCGGTAAACCCAGCCCCGGAGAGAGGCGCGTGGGCTCGATTGCAGCCGTAGCACAAGTGAAGTTTGTGGACCCGGTATATGGCCAGGCGGAGCGTCCTCTTGCGGTCGCACCCCCAGTCTCGGTGGAGGTGGACCCCCCAGTGCAGGTGGTTTCGACACACGGGAGATCGGCAGTCGATTTGACCGTGAACGTGCGGCAGAATGTGAAGGATGCGGCCAGCGCCACGGTGAAGTTAGAGGCGCCTCCGGGATGGAAGGCCGAGCCTGCTACGGAAGAGGTGAGCTTCGAGTCGGAAAACGAGCTCAAGACGCTTACGTTCCGTTTGCAACCTACTGCGCAACTCGAAGAGCAACGCTATGAGCTAAGCGCCTCCGCGGACTACAAGGGCAAAACCTATAACGAAGGCTTTGAGACCATCGGGCGCAAGGAAGTCGGCTATTTCTTCCACTACCGCCCTGCACGCCAGGTTGTGAGCGCCGTGGACGTGAATATTGTCAGCCGCCTGCGAGTGGGTTACATCATGGGCGCTGGAGACGATATTCCGGCAGTGCTGCGACAGGTGGGCATTCCGGTTACGATTCTTACGCCCGACCAGCTCGCAACCGGCGATCTGAGCCAGTTCGGAACAATCGTTGTCGGCATTCGCGCGTACGATGTGCGCAGCGACATCCGCGAGCAGAACCGGCGGCTGCTGGATTATGTAAATCGCGGGGGAACCCTAGTGGTGCAGTACAACCAGTCCACTGCGCAGTTCAACGCCGGGCGCTACACGCCGTATCCCGCAACCGCCAGCGCAGAACGGGTAACGGAAGAAGACGCTCAGGTAGAGATTCTCGACCCGAAGCATCCCGTGTTTACCTTTCCGAACCCGATCACCGCAAAGGATTTTCAGGGATGGGTGCAGGAGCGCGGACTCTACTTCATGAAGGAGTGGGATCCGCGCTACGTTGCGCTTACCGCCTCCAAGGACGGGAAAGAGCAGCCGCTCAAGGGTGGCCTGCTCGTCGCCAGCCACGGCAAGGGCACGTACATCTACACTGGATATGCCTTCTTCCGCCAGCTTCCGGCGGGAGTACCGGGAGCGATTCGCTTATTTGTGAACCTGCTGAGCGTAGGACACCAGCAGGCAGCAACAGCGGCTCGGGGAGCTTCGGAGTAGTAGCCCGGAGCACGCGAAAAATCAACATGCCCGGCCAAGACTCCCAGTCCGATCGAAACATGAACCGCCATTATGCGGGCGTGGTGTTGTGCGAAATCGCTACGCTTCTGGCGCTCTGGGCGGTGAGCCGCGTTTTCGGTTAGACCTCCGTTCTCGTAAGATTCCCTCTCCATGCACATCATCGATTGGATCGTGGTTGCCGCGTACCTGATCTGGATCGTCTATGACGGCCTGAAACGCACGCGCGACATCGACAAGGTGGAAGGCTACTTTCTCGCCAACCGCAGCCTGCCCTGGTGGGCGGTAGGACTTTCCGTAATGGCGACGCAGTTAAGCGCTATCACGCTGGTGGGCACCACCGGGCTTGGGTATGCCGATGGCATGCGCTTTGTGCAGTTTTATATTGGCCTGCCCGTGGCCATGATTCTGCTATCGCTCACCCTGGTTCCTTTTTTCTACCGGGCGCGGGTTTACACCGCATACGAATACCTGGAGCGCCGCTTTGACGTGAAGACGCGCACGCTGGCCAGCTTGCTGTTCCTGCTTTCACGCGGAATGTCGTGTGGGGTAATCATTGCCGCGCCGGCGGTGATTCTTTCCATCATCCTGGGCTGGAATCTTACGCTCACGATCCTTGCCATAGGCCTGCCCACCGTGATCTACACCATGCTGGGCGGCGTGCAGGCGGTG
>JBFXAV010000210.1:0-5467 GCA_050183935.1 Candidatus Korobacteraceae bacterium
GCATTTTGGATTACGCCATTGGTCCTGGAGGGGAGCTGTACTACGTTTCCAGCGGAGGTTCCGTGAACGAGGAGCACCAGGAACCTCGCAATCCCGAACTTCGCAAAATTGTGTTTGATTCCGAGCTTGTAAAACCGGATCTGAGGACTTCCATTTCGTTCGGCGCCAGCCGCTTCAGCGTAGGCGAATCGATCCAGATCACATTGCAGATTACAAATCAGGGTGTCAGAGCGGCGGCAGGAAGCCAGCTTACGCTCACGTCCAATCTGGCCTCTTCAGTACTTGCAAGCAAACCTTCACAGGGAACTTGTGCTACCGGCGGAGATGGTTTGCTCCAGTGCGCAATCGGGGAGCTACTGGCCGGGTCATCTGCCACAGTAGAGGCGCGAATCAGGCACTCCGGGGCCGGGCAAGTCACCTATACTGCGCGAGTCACCTCGTTGAGCGAAGACGGCGACCTCATCGAGGACTATGAATCCATGCAGGCGGCCGTGGAAGTCACGGATTTTCGCATCCTTCTCCCCGCACGCCTCGAGCTTCGTCGCGTCGTAAAAGCTGAGGTGATTGTTCTTATCGAGCCGGTCGCAGGAGCCTACGACTATCCCGTATCCCTGACCTGCTCGGCTGCGGGCTTTCGCTGCTCGGTGTCGCCCTCCCAGGTCACCATCGGCGGCACGAAGGTGAACGCCACCGTTCTGCTGGAGCCCTCTTCTTCTGCCTCCACTGCGGGCTTTTCGTCTTTTGCAGTCTTGTGGCTTCCGCTGGCTGCCGTTCTAATCGGAGGTTGGAAGGGACTCAGAAAAGGCAGCGCCATTGCTGTCCTGATTCTCTTTCTGCTGGTCGGGGCATCGTCCTGCGGCTCGCCGCTGGAATTCATTGATGTAACTGTCCGCGGTACCTCACCGCATGTGGAATATTCAGTGAATGTAACGGCGGAAATATTCTAGGTACAAATCAGCATCATCAACGCGCAGCGAGGTCACTTGTTGCGTTCGGACTTTGCGGGAAGCAGAGTTTTCACATCCACGATTGTTTCTGTGGCCTCTTGCTGGGCTTGTGCCGCCATTGCGATGAGATCCTTCACCTCAAAAAGAGCATTGCGGCAGGCGACTACGGCTGCAAGGGCAAACTTTCCTTCGTCCCATTGACCAAGCCGGACACTGGTGCGAGCAGGATTATTCTCATCGCTAAGTACCTGATCTGGAAATTCAACTCCTTTTGCTCCGAGTTCGAGGACCAGGACTAGCTGTAGCCGCCGAGTCACCCTGAACTGCGCTTCTACTTTTCGGCAAGCGGCATTCAGGATGACCTGAGCCTTCTTATGCGGCGGAAACAACTGGGAAGAGCTGTCCGAGCTTGGAAATGCTCGGCTCAACTCAACTTGAGCCTGTCCTGCGGCCACAGGCAAAGTTGCCAGCCAGATCAAGAGTGTGCATGGAAAGATAATGTGATGTTTTTGCGCATTCTTCATGGCATTCCTCCTTTAACAGAGTCTGAAAACTTAAGGCAGCGTCAGGCAATTAGCCTTGCCGGGGGTCGGCATGGCGCTGCCGTCCTCACGGCTACGAGCCGCTAACGAATACGACTTGCAACGATGGTTTGCGAGGCTTCTTCTTGTGCCGGTGGCCGAAGGTTAACCATGCCGTCATGGCTCCATACCTGCGATAGAGTGCATGGCTGCGAGTTGACGCAGGTGAAACGAAGACGGGGGACTCCACTGTCGGGAGAAGTACCGAATTTTTTGACCACAATGGCTGCTGCGCCCGTCTTTTTGTTTCGCAGCAAGATCGATTCGGTGCCCAGTTGAAGCGCGTAGTGCCCGGCAGGGAAGTTCTTGTTGGCCGCCTGGAAGTGGAAGGGGACCATTGCTTCCAAAACGGGGTTTGCGGTTTGAGCATGTACGTTGTTGGTTGCCAGCAACCCGAAGAGCAGAGTGAGCAGCGTCGCAGAGATGCGTTTCATGGCGATTGCCTCCAGTTGGGCCGGCTGTGTTTTTCCCGGCTTGACCTGACAAGCGGAAAAGGAAGCTGATAACTGTCATGAACCAACAAAAAATCTTGTGAAGGATCGGAGGGTTGGGCAAAGGCCGCACTTGACGTGGAGATTTTTTCGCTTGGCGGGAATGGGGTACGGCTATACTTGCTGCCGCCCCAATCTGATCAATCCGGGTCAAGTCAGGTGCACGTATGCCGGAGTCGCCGCTTCATGACGTCACGGGCCTGCTTTTGGCCTGGTCAGAAGGAAACGAGGCAACACTCGAAAAGCTTGTGCCTTTGGTACATGCAGAGCTCCGAAAGCTGGCCCATCGCCAGATGGGCCGCGAGCGCCGCGGCCATACCTTGCAGACTACTGCTCTGGTGAATGAGGTGTACCTGCGTCTGGTAGATACCAGGCAGATCAGCCTGCAAAGCCGTGCGCAATTCTTCGCGCTGTGCGCGCAACTGATGCGCCGCATCCTGGTGGACTACGCCCGTTCGCGCCATTCCCGGAAGCGCGGAGGCGGGGCAGTTAACGTAACCCTGCATGACAGTCTGGTCGGGGCAGCGGGCCGGGCGCGGGAATTGGTGGCGCTCGACGATGCACTGAATGCCTTGGCCGGCTCTGACGTGCGCAAGGCACGAGTGGTGGAGTTGCGCTACTTCGGCGGCTTGAGCGTGGAAGAAACCGCCGGCGCACTGGGGATTTCCGAGGAGACGGTTCACCGCGACTGGAAATTTGCACGAGCCTGGCTGGAACGCGAGATGACGAAGGCGACGCGTGGCAAGGAACGTGCCAAGGGTGCTGCGGGGCAATCATGAGCTGGCTACGCTGGCAGCAGCTTTCACGGCTCTACCACTCCGCGCTGGAGCGGGATCCCGGCCAGCGTGCGGCTTATCTTGAGCAAGCATGCGCCGGTGATTCCGAGCTGCGGAAGGAACTCGAATCGCTGCTGGCGCACGGGGAGAAGGAAGCTATCAGATTTCTGAAAGTGCCTGCCATTCCGGTGGCCTTGCGGCTGGTTGCGAACGCCCAAGGTCAAGGTGAGGGGCAGTCACTAATGGGGCAGCAGCTCGGCGGCTACGAGATTCTTGCGCTGATTGGCAAGGGCGGCATGGGAGAGGTCTACCATGCCAGGGATGCCAAGCTCGGGCGCGATGTGGCGCTTAAAGTTCTGCCCCTTGCCTTTGCAGACAATCCCGAACGACTGGCGCGATTTGAGCGCGAGGCGCGAGCGCTGGCTGCTCTGAACCACCCCAATATCGCTACGATTCATGGCCTGGAGCAGTCCGATGGCTTGCACTACCTGGTGATGGAACTGGTGCCGGGGCAGACTCTGGCCGAGCTGCTGAGTGCGGGTTCCATCCCCATGACGGAAGCCATGGGCATTGCCAGCCAAATTGCGGAGGGACTGGAGTCGGCCCATGAACGAGGACTGATCCATCGCGACCTGAAGCCTGCGAACGTGAAGTTAATGCCCGAAGGACGCGTGAAGCTGCTGGATTTCGGGCTTGCCAAAGCCCTTCGCGGTGAAGCCGGGCCAACGACTGTTGCTGAACCATCGCTTACCGGGGCCGGTGGCGAAGAGGGAAAGGTCTTAGGCACGCCGTCTTACATGAGTCCGGAGCAGGCCCGTGGTAAGCCGGTCGACAAGCGAACAGACATCTGGGCTTTCGGATGCGTGCTGTACGAACTGCTGACCCGACGGCAAGCGTTTGCAGGAGAGACGATAAGCGAAATTCTGGTGGCCGTTCTTGACAAGGAGCCGGACTGGAAGGTCTTGCCAAGAAAAATTCCTCTCCAGTTGAGCCGCCTCTTGCGGCGCTGTCTGCAAAAGGACAAGAGCCAGCGGCTGCATGACATAGCCGATGCGCGAATCGAGATTGAGGACATCCTCGCAGCTCCCCCGGCGGCGGACAAAAGGAATGAGGAGTCTGTTCCCCGGAGGTATGGCTGGTGGTGGGCAAGTTCTTTGATTTTAGCCGCTGTTGCGGCATCCATCACCGGTGTGACAGTCTGGAGGTTCACGATACCGGTTATTCCTCTTGCAGCACATTTTTCCGATGAGCTTCCGCATGGCCAGTCGTTTACCAACACCGGGCATGCGCTGGTTGCCGTCTCGCCGGATGGTTCAAAGATCGCCTTCGTTTCCAATAGCCAGTTATACCTGCGATACCTGAACCAAGTGGGTATTTTTGCGATCCGGGGCACAAGTGGATCACCAAGTGCGCCTTTCTTTTCGCCCGATGGGCGGTCACTCGGCTATCTGGATTTCCGCGAAGGCCGGCTAAAGAGGATTCCAGTGGAAGGAGGGACGCCCACGATTCTGGCCGAAACGAGGAATCTTTTCGGAGCAAGCTGGAACGCGGACGATACCATCTTATACGGGCACGACGACGGCATATCGCGAGTTTCGGCAAGCGGAGGAACACCTGAGAAAGTCATTTCCATAGAACCGGGCGAGATGGTTCAAGGTCCGCAGATGCTGCCGGACAGGAACTCTGTACTGTTCACCTTGGCATCCGGCCCTAGGAGGACTGCCTGGGACCGCGCACAGATTGTTGTCCAGTCTCTGGCAACCGGGAATCGCGAGGTGATCTGGAAGGGCGGCAGTGACGCGCGATATGTGCCTACCGGGCATTTGGTCTTTGCGGTGGGTGAGGTGTTGTTTACGGTGCCGTTCAACGTAGCCACTCATAGGGTAGCTGGAAGTCCCGTTCCGATCGTTGAGGGTATTCGTCGGGCGACGCTGTTCCCGGGGAGCACGGGGACCGCGAACTATGACATAAGCACCAAGGGAACACTCGTCTACATACCTGCGCAGGCAGCGTGGTCCGTTGCACGAAGTTTGTTGGTGGTGGACCACAAAGGGAACGTGTCGCCTCTCTTGAAGGAAAAACGCGATTACCGGCGTCCCCGTATTTCCCCAGATGGCAGGCAGGTAGCCGTGGAGGTCTTTGACGGTCGAGTCTACCAGACTTGGATCGTCGATATCCAAAGCGGGGCTGCCAGACCACTTACCTTCAAAGGAGCCTCATTGTTTCCGTCGTGGTCCAGCGACGGCAAATCGGTCGTATTTCGCGTTGAGGAGGATTCGTATCGGATCTACCGCAAACACGCCGACGGAAGCGGCGAGGCCGATTTACTCTTTCAAAGCCATTATGAGCTGATTCCGACGGATGTGTCGGTGCATGACGTTCTCGTTTTTACGGCAGGCGCTCAAACTGGAGAGAGCACTCTCTGGACGCTGCGCCTCAAGGATAAGTCTGCATCCAAGTTCCTTGACACGACCGCCCTGGAAGACATGGGCATGTTCTCGCCGGACGGAAACTGGTTGGCCTATGTCTCCAACGAATCCGGGCAGAGTGAAATATACATCCGTCCTTATCCCGCGACTGAGGGAAGTGTGCGCCGAGTGTCGGAAGGTGGCGGCTCTGGACCAATTTGGTCCCACGATGGTTCGGAACTTTACTATCGTCCCTTGCGGGAT
>JBFXAV010000211.1:0-5463 GCA_050183935.1 Candidatus Korobacteraceae bacterium
CTCTCTGGCTCCTCCGAGGCGGTCACTCTTCTGCTTGCTTTCAGGGCTGTTGTGTTCGCTGCCAGTGTCGGACTGTTGGTGGGGGCGGCATTTCGTTTGACCCGGCGACGACACTGGCTTACTCCGCTCGCTGCGGTGACTGCGGCAATCGTCATGGTGCATTGCGCGCAGATCTTGCTGTGGCCTTCTGCGGTGCGACTTAGCGTTGTCGTGCAGTGCAGCCTGCTCGCGGTTGGTGCGGCTGGAGCCTTGGTGCTCTTCCTGTTCAACCGGGGGAGGCGGGAGCTGAGTCCCTGGCTGCTGGCGCTGGCGCTGATTGCCGTTCCTCTTGAGAACGTGGTTGCAGGCGAAGAGGCAAGGGTCGCTGCCCGGGTGTTCACGCTGTTGTTCTTCAGCATGTCGCTGATCTGTGTGGTCCTGGAAGACCAGCGCTTGCGCCGCCGTCAGATTGCAGTTATCAACGCTGTCTCCGAGGCCATCTCCGAAGCCCGCGATAATGCTGGCATGCTGCCGGCTGTACTCGAGGAGTTCCGCCGGGCCGCCGGTAGTAACGCCGTGTGGCTGCGATTGTTTCTGCGCGATGAAGCAGTCTTGCAGCACTCCATCGGAGTTTCCGACCACTTCACGCTGGTCCGCCGCGTCGTTGATCTCAACTCCGCCTATGGCTCCCAGATCCGGCAATTGTCTGCGCCCGCCATCCTGCAGGCGTCGCGCGCGGACAGCGCCACTCGCGGAGACCTTGAGCGGGAAAACCTGGATCATGTGCTGGTCATTCCTGTTCGTGGAAGAAGTGCAACCCTGGGAATGATTGGATTGGGATATTCCCGCCGTCGCGGATATACCCGCGACGAAGCAGAGTTTTTCTCCGGCATGGCCAGGCACGTGGGCGTGGCCATTGAACGCCTGCGCCTTTTGCAATCCGTCATGCGTTCCCAGCGGGACTGGGTGAGCGTGATTGATTCGCTGAAAGACATGGTCTTTGTCCATGACAAGGAATTCCGCCTGGTCAGGCTGAACCGCGTCATGCAGCGGCGCATCGGCAGGTCCTACCATGAAATGGTGGAAAGATCGTGTCACGATGTTCTTCCCCGTTCCGAAGGGGCACAGTGGCAGCGTTGCCCTTACTGCGAAACCAGTGCGGCCGTTGCCCAGGGTGAAGACCCGTGCTTCGGAGGGAAAACCCTCGTTTCCACTTCTGCTTATACCGACGAAGTCGCCGGCATGCAGGCTACCGTGCATGTGATTCACGATGCCAGCGATCGGTATGCCTCCGAGGAGCGTTACCGCAGGCTGTTTGAGCAGGTGCAGGAAGGAGTGTTCACTTCAACTCCCGACGGCCGGCTCCTCGACTGTAACCATGCATTTGCGCGCATGCTGGGTTATGAGAATCGCGAAGAACTCTTCCGCCTTGATATTGCCCGCGATCTCTATGCCTCGCCCTGGCAGCGTGAGCGCTTCTGCCGGGCCATCTCCGAGAACAACTATTTGCGAAATTATGAGATCGTTCTGCGCCGCAAGGATGGGTCCCTGCTAACGGCTCTGGAGAGCAGCTTCAGCGTGCGCGGGCGCGACGGCGAGATTGAGACCTACCAGGGCTTTCTCCTCGACGTGAGCGACAAGAAACATGCGGAAGAGGAGATTCGCCGTCGCAACCGGGAGTTGCAGGCGGTTAACGCAGTCGCCATCATTGCCACACAATCTTTTGACGTAGATGAAGTGGCAAGTGGCGCATTGGCGCAGGCAGTCGATTTATTTACCGCGGATGTTGCGGCCATCTATCTGCGCGAAGCCGGCGCCGCCAGCCTCCTCCGCCGGGCCAGCTATGGCTACCGCTCGGAGCATGCCGCTCGCGCTACGATCGATGTTCCCGAAGAATTTCTAGGGAAAGACGACAAGGAGCGCAACGAGGTCTACACCCATCGGGATCTACTGAGCGCGCCCCAGCAGATTAAGTCCATTATCGAGGAAGAGTCTCTGCGTGGCTGGGTCTGTGCCGCCATGCGCAGCCGCGATAAGGTCGTCGGAATGCTGATGATGGGCTGGCGCAGCGAGCGTGAAGTCAGTTCCACAGACCAGAGCCTCATCGTTGCCATCAGCCGGCAGCTTGCGACCAGCCTCGAAAAAATTCACCTCTACCATGAAACCCGTCGCGCTTACGACGATCTCCGTCAGACTCAGGAACAGCTCATGCAGAGCGAAAAGATGTCGGCGGTGGGGCAGTTGGTTTCCGGAGTAGCCCATGAGTTGAATAATCCCCTGACTGCAATCCTCGGCTATGCTCAGTTGCTGGAAGGGGAGGGCCTTGGTGAACGCGGCAGTGACTATGTGGCCAAGCTCCAGCGGCAGGCGCAGCGTACGCAGCGTCTGGTGCAGAACCTGCTCTCCTTCGCGCGCCGGCGCAAGCCCTCGAAATCGCTAGTGGATCCCCGCCACATCGTGGATGACACCCTGGCCCTCCGTGATTACGACTTGCGGCTGCACAATATTCAAGTCGAGCGCGACTTCGCCACGGACGTCCCCGGAGTGATTGCCGATGCCCACCAGTTGGAGCAGGTCTTCCTGAACATCATTAATAATGCAGTAGACGCCATGCTACAGACCCCCGGCGGCGGAGTGTTTCGAGTGCGGATCGCCTCCCAGGGAGAGCGTGTGCTCCTGGAGTTCCACGACAGCGGTCCGGGACTAACTGAGCCCAGCCGTGTTTTCGATCCCTTCTACACCACCAAGCCCTTGGGCAAGGGAACTGGGCTGGGCCTCAGCATTTGCTACGGCATTCTGAAGGAGCACGGCGGCGAGATTATTGCCGCCAACCATCCCGACGGCGGTGCACTATTTCAGATTTTTCTTTCCGCTGCTGCGCCCGTTCTACCACCCTCTGGCACGCTTGAGGACCTTCCTGCTAACGCCCTGGCAAATTGCCGTGTGCTGGTTCTGGATGACGAAGACGCCGTGCTGGACACCATGCGCCAGGCCCTAAGTTCGGCCGGAGCGCAGGTATCCACTTTTTCAGAACCGGCTGAGGCGCTGGCGGAGATTCAACAGCGCCGCTTTGATGCCATTCTTCTTGACTGCACCATGCCGGGCGGGTGGTCCGCGGCACGTATCTATTCTTGGCTTAGGCAGCAGCGTCCTGGTATGGAGCGCTTCGTTATTCTGTGCAGTTCCAATGCAGATGATCCAGAAGTCAGTCAGTTCGCGGTTGGAAATCAGCTTCGATGCCTTCCCAAACCATTCTCACCAAAGCAATTGATTGAAACAGTTCGCGGGCACTTGGACCAGATGCGAACTGCTGCGTCTGCTGGCCACTAACAGGCAACTCATATAGTTGGAATTAAAGTGCCAACTGTGGGTATTGGCAATCCCTAATTAGGGCGTTAGGGTTTGTTTGCAATCTCCCTCATCCATTTTCCACCACACGCAATGCCAAATTGGATGGGGAATAGATGGGAAACTCGCAAAGTTTCTATGCATCTTTACGGCTACAAACGATTGAATCGAGAGGCCAATTTTGGGACTGACCCTCCCTAACCAACCAGATGATCCGTGCTTTCCTCAGCCCCAGAATGAAAAGTGGCTTTCCAAGTGCACTGCCAAGAGCAGCAAGACGTATTTGCGCACAACAGCAAGTGACACCTTAGAGATTCCCCTTGGGAGGTACCATGGCGAGCACGATTCAGTACGCAAACCTTACCAGCCCGCTGGCATTTTTACCCACATCCGTCCCGACAGCAGGTTACCGGAACACTTTTGAGCAGAATCGCCATCGCGTGTATGCTCTGGCATTTTGGATGACCGACCACGAACTGATGGCCGAAAGCTTGATGCAGCAGGCCTTTACCCGTGCCTTCGCCACGGCCGCGAGCCCTTCTGCCGAGCAGATTGATGAGGCTTTGGTCGCAGAACTACGGACCCTTTGTCCCTTGGGTACGCTTACTTTGAGTGAGCCGGCAGCTACCGAGGTCTTCAATGTCCGTCGTAATACCCTGCGTGTCCATCTCGAGCGCGCCGTCGTCCAGGTTCCTCATACTGAGAGACTGATTTTTTTGATGCATGACGTTGAAGGTTACGATCATGCCCGCATTGCCCGTACTCTCGGCATCACCCAAGAGCAGTCACAGGCTGGTCTGCACCAGGCCAGGCTGCGTGTTCGTAACTTGGTCGCGGCCATGCCCCGTTAGGCTGTTATTCTGTTCTCTGCTTCCTCTCTCTCCGCTGCCCCTCCTCGTTGAGGGGCTTTTTTCTTGTCGGAAAGAGTCGCTAGGTTCCCCGGAACCACACAAGACGGCTCCAACGGAGCCGCGCAGCATGGTAGATTTTCGGCAGCAGTTCCACCCATGAGTTCCACCGAACGACGCCCGCAACTACATCGTTCTTCTACTTCGGAAGGTGCTCCCTCACCCCCGCGACGCCGCAGCGCTTCGCTACTGACCATCCTGCTGGCGTTCGTGCTCGCGGCTTCCGGCGCGGAGTTTCTTGCACGTAGTCTCGTCCCTGCCTATCAGGCACGCTCGGACGTCTTCACCGACTTTGCGGAGCCATACGCTGGAGCCAAACTCCTGCTTGAGGGTAGGAATCCTTACGATGTAGCGGGCGTCGGCGAAGTCTTATCGCGTCATGTGGTCGCCAACGGGTTTTTGGTTCCGCTGAATGTTCCTTCGTTCTATCTTCTGGCGGTTCCATTCAGCTTCCTGCCATGGCACTGGGCCAATTTTTTCTGGGCACTGTGCGGCGTCGTAGCGGTGGCAGTAGTTGGAGTCCTGTTGCTGCGGCTTTCTGGCCTCTCCACGCGTGATCCCGCAGGCGCGGCGCTCCTGATAATGGTCGCATTGTTCGCTCCCTTTCATACCGCGCTTCACGTAGGAAATGGCATTGTCATCTGCTGCGCATTGCTGGTGGGAAGCGTCTTCCTGGCCAGCCGCCGCCGCGAGGCGGCGTCGGGTATCGCACTCACCCTTGCCGCTGCCATCAAGCCACAACTCGGGCTAGCGCTGCTGCTGTACTTCCTGCTTCAGCGTCGCTGGAAGGTTGTTGGTTTTGCTTTCACGACAGGCATAGTGATGGTTGCGCTAATTCTTTTGCAGATTGTCCCGAACTTGCCAGAGGTGATCGCCAGCTACCGCACCAACAGCGAATACTGGTTTGGGGGACAGAACGACTTTAGTCCGGGCAGCGCCAACCGCCTGCACCTGATCAACCTGCAACTTCTGCTTGCCAATGTCCTGCCGGGACGCGCGCTGGTGAATGGGCTCGGCATCCTGCTTGGCCTTGGAGCAATCGCAGTCTGGGCGGTTGTGGTGTTGCGGAGAGGTGTTGGCGTGGACTTGCTGGCCATCGCTACCGGAATGGCGGCTAGTCTGCTTCCGTTTTACCACCGTAACTACGATGCCGCGGTGTTGGTGTTCGCGCTGGGCTGGAGCATCTCCAACTGGTGGAGTTCCAGTCCGCGTACTCAGCTTTATGCCC
>JBFXAV010000212.1:0-5456 GCA_050183935.1 Candidatus Korobacteraceae bacterium
AGTGCCTTCGCGGGAACCGTATGTTATCCGACAGAATCTCGCTCATTGCGTCTTTCTCCATCGCAGAATGCCAATTGCTTTGAATTTCGGAATGCCCAGAGAACCGCGCTCATTGCGTGATTTCGATCCCGGCGCGGTAAGGGCCGCAATGACCGGCTTGCGCTCCGCCTCGTAAATCTCGGTTGCATCAAACTTCTCGTCTAACAGCACCAGCAGAACCGCATCCCATTCCTTTTCGATTTCTATACTGCCGAGTCTTCCGCCCGGTTTGCATCCCGGCAGGAGGCAGCGTCCTTTGATCTGCAACTTGCGGGTAAATCCGTTCTGCCGCTCAATCGCGTCGTAACCTTCGTTGCGGGCTGGCGTCAACTCAACGCCTAAAATTCGTGCTGCCTCGTATTCGGCAACCTCGCCAGTGATGCCGAGCGGTTTTCCGGTAAGCATTCGGTATTGTTGGGCTAAGCGTTTGGCCTCTCCGAGAATCGACAGCACACGCGGATCGGTGTTGCCGCCTGTCATGCGAGTTCTCCATGGAAGACTCGTCGCAATAAACTCGCCCACAGAGTGTCCAAAAGTTGGTTGTTTTCTCCAACTGCCTTTTTTGCACGTTCAGCAAGGAAAAGCTGCTCTCGAATCTCCGCAGCGATGCGCTTCTGCTGCTCAAATGGCGGGGAAAAAAGCGGAAACGAACGTAAGACCCGCTGATTGATTGTTGCTATTCCTGTCGTCTGCTTCGCGTGCGCGAGAAAATACGCCTTTGCATAGTTGGATGCAAATTGAAACCCGACAAATCGAGCGTCAAATCGACCTAGATCAAATCGTAGGCGGTAAATGTGATTTTGATGAATGCACAGTGGAAGTTCGCCAGCCCAGAATGTCCCCCGTCCCAATTTGTCCGGGTCTCCGCCCTCAGTGAGCAGCATGTCTCCGGGTCTAAGCGCAAGTTTGCGAACCTCATCTTCAGTTGCGTCGATTTCATAAACATCATCGAGTGCTAGGTGTCCATCCTTCACATTTGCAACCCGAAGGTAGGGAACACGGCGCGTCGTGCTCCCGTTGAGTCTACGTCCGAGAGTGATTCCGGCCACAATATTTGACACATCTCCGAGCACCCTCACGGGCCATCCATTACCAGAACTGAAACGTCGCTTCAAAAGGGCGGTTTTCAGTGCTTCTGTCGCCTCAAGCTGCGCTTCAGCAGCGGCCCGCGCCCGGTCAAGGTTCTGAAGCTGCTCCTTCATTCGCTGCACAATGCGCCGCTGCTCAGATAATGAAACCTTTGGTACCCGAATGCTTGCAAGCGCCTCTTGATTAATCGTGAGTTGGCCTGCGGATGTGGAAGCGTTCTCCTGGATGAAGTTTCGCGTCTTGGGTAATCCGCAAACCAGCCTTATGAAGTCGGGTTCAACACAGTCGAGTCGCAGGCGCACTCGGATGAGGTGGTCATTGAAGGTTAAGGGTTCGCTGAGCGGTGGAACGACAATGCACCTGCCCACAAGCTCACGGCTTCCATTCACCCGTATGAAAAGCAGATCGCCTGCGTTCAAAGCGTATAGCTTCACTTCATCGTCCGACATTGCTACTCGCCGGGGGCAAGACAGGTCAACCCGTCCGCTGCTGACATCAGCGATGCGCAAGACAATCGGCCCAATCTCATCTCCCTGAGGCCGCCTTCCGAATCCATTACGAAACGATTCGACAAACGAACCGAGTGGCTCGAAGCCCCCTGCCGCGCTCACGCTACGAACATCCTTTCCTTAGTTTCAATCAAAACTTCGGAAGGCGTGCCATAGGCGCTAAGGGCTGGTAAGCCGCCTGCCTGCTGTACTGTGGGCGTTTGGAAGATGAACATGCTTTCCAAGGCATCAGTTCCACCCTCCGCAAACTGAGAGGCGATTGCCTTGATGGTCTTCGCTGCCGGTTCCGGCATCTTGCGCAACCAATCCTCGTTTTTGTAGTTGAACGCCTCAGCACGTTGTATGCGCGTGCGGGGAGCGGCCCCGTAGCCAAGCTCGGCCAGAACATCGTAAAGATCGTAGTCACGCATGTCTTCCAGTTCTTGCACGACGAGAGGCGAACGACCAGCATCCGGTAAATGGCCGAGCAACTCCCGGCGCATTGCCGGATGAATCCAGCGGCCTCGAAAATCTGTCAACGTGGCAGCCTCTTCGACTAAGCGCCTCGCAAGAATCTGCTTGTATTCCTCAACGCTGACCGGCGTGGCACGACCATCCACACTTGTCACAATCGAGCGGCCCGCATCCGTTACACGAACTTCGAATCCTTGAACAACGATGCTCCGCTCAGGATCAGGTTGAATTTCCCTGCCTGGGCTGCCTTCGCGCCGTACTGTGGCTTGTGTGATGAACTGCTGATTGAAGAGCCGGGTCGCATTTGTATAGTCGTAAATGCGGAACATCAGCTTGCCCGTCGCAGGATCAAGCCGTGTGCCACGTCCGACCATCTGGTAAAACGCGATTGGCGATTTCACATACTTAAAGAAGACGATGTTGCGCACAACCGGGACATCAACACCTGTGGTAAGCAGATCAACCGTGGTAGCAATGAAGTAAGAGCGCGAAGCACCCCTCAGATCAGCAAGATACTGGCTGCCGCCCGCGCTGGAGGTGCACTTGAAGGCATACGGCTCCAACCGTGCTTTGCCATTCTTCGCGCACCAGTCCGCGTACAAGTTGTTCATTGTGGCTGCAACGTCATCGGCATGACGATCACGCGCACAGAAGATAATCGTTTTCTGCTCCGGCCCGCCTGTCTCAATCAGGTAATTGAATAAATCTTGACACATCGCAAGAACACGATCCGGCAGCAGAACACGATTTTCGTATGTCGTGGCCTCGTAGAACTTGCGCACGTCGTCCGCGCTCACCGGCTGGCCGGTTATCGCATCAGTTGGATTCCGGGCCATGATGTCGGCCAGCGTGATACCGGTATCATCCAGGTTTACTCGCCCGACTTGAATTTCGCACAAAGCGAGATAGCCATCTTCGATGCCCTGAGCCATGTCGTATTCATAGACCGGCTCACCGAAGTGGCGGAGGTTATCGGCTGTAATCTCCGCATCGGCTTCTGCCTCTTTTGTGTGTTCGCTGCATTCGAGTTGGCGCGGAGTGGCCGTCAGGCCAACTTGGACAGCATTTGGATTTCGGCGGAGAACTTCTGACCATCGGCCCCATGCCGACCGATGGCACTCATCAATAATGATGTGGGAAAAATAGTCTTCAGGATAATGGTCGATCAGAAAATTGGCCGTGCCGTCTTCGTTGTCAACGTCAAGCGTCTGGTACGTAGCAATCAGAATCCGGGCGTTCTTTTGCGCATCTCGGCTACTGACCGTAGCTGCTTCCGCGCCGAAGGAGTTCTGGAAAGCAGCACTAGCCTGAGTGCGCAACTCATCGCGGTCGCAGATGAAGAGCGCACGGCGAAGCTGTCCCGCGTCTGTAATGCGCCGGAGAAGGTTGACTGCAATAAAAGTCTTCCCCGCGCCGGTCGCAAGCGAAAGCAGCGCCCGTTTCGGTTCTCCGGTGCGCTCGGATCGTGCAACCTTCTCCAAAACGGCCCGGATCGCGGCATCTTGGTAGTATCGCCGCGTTGCTTCTCCGCCGAGATATCGAGCGAGAAGAGGCGCGGCGGCAGGATCGCTGAGGCTAAAGCCAACATGATCTTCGTACCGGGCGCGAAGCTCGGCAGGTGATGGAAAGTCCGTGAGCGAGCGCGGCTCGGAGGTGATTCCGGTCGTGCGGTCAAATTCAACAAAGAGGTGCCCGTTGCTGGCAAAGACGAACGGAACGTTTAGGCGCTTGCAGGCAGCGTATGCCTTCGCCTGCTCCAAGCCGTGATTCGGCGGGAGGTACTCGGCCTTCGCTTCGATGACTGCGACTGCAACGGGCTGTGCTTCCGTGGTGATCTTTATCCGGAGCGTGTAGTCGATACGCCCCTTGGCGCGGCGGCGGGGCTTGCCGCCGATCATTTCGATTGCCCCCTGGGTTTCCTCGCGGCGTATGAGGTCTTCCGTCCATCCGCGCTTGTGAATCGCGGGATCAATCAGCTTGCATCGTGTGTCCGCCTCGTTCAGTGGCGCTTCGGCGGCTTGGCGCACGCCCGGATCGCTTCCCATCGCTTAAAAGGCACTTCTAAAGGGGGTTAAACAGAGCTTAGGGCGGGTGGAAGCCCCTGTCAATCAGGCATTTACGTAGCATGCTTCTTATCAGGCCATACCGTCCTGTGCAAGACGAAGGTCCTGCCCGTGCACCGATCGTATGTGACAATTCATGAATGCCTTGGAATACGAATCTTCAGGGAACTCATTTGAGCATTGCCGCGTATGCCGGGACCCCGCTTCGGGTTGTGGCTGGTCCAGGTACCGGCAAAACATTTGCGTTAATGCGACGAGTCGCGCGGCTGCTCGAATCTGGAGTGCAACCTAACAGAATTCTTGCGGTCACGTTTACCCGCACGGCTGCAAATGATCTTGTTGAGAAGCTTGCCCAACTCGGTGTACAAGGCGCTGATCTTGTGCAAGCCAAGACGCTGCATTCGTTGTCGTTCGGTCTGCTAAGCCGCAATACCGTCTTTCAGGCACTGGGCCGGAACCCACGGCCACTGATGGATTGCGAGCGGGACACCCTTGTCTGCGACCTGCAAGATCAGTTCGGCGGCAAACGCAATGTTAATAGGCTCATTGAGGCTTTCGAGGCATACTGGGCACGGTTACAACACCAGCAGCCTGGGTTCCCGACCGATCCGATAGAACAGGCATTCAGCCACGCTCTAAACGATTGGCTTGTCTTTCATTGCGCCATGTTAATTGGCGAAGTTGTTCCCAAAGCACTCGATTTCATCCTGCATAATCCGGCACACCCGGACATTCCGCGTTTTGACAATGTTCTGGTAGATGAGTATCAGGATCTGAACCGCGCAGATCAGGCACTTATTGATGCCATAGCCGGAAACAGCGCTGTCACGGTCGTGGGCGATGAGGATCAGTCGATTTACAGCTTTCGGCACGCTCATCCTGAAGGTATCGTGGAATACCCTCAGAGCCACGCAAACACCCATGATGAGCTGTTGGACGAGTGTCGCCGTTGTCCACGCCGGGTCGTGCAAATCGCCAATGCTCTTATTACCCACAACCAGAGGCTTGCTCCGAAAAACCTAACCCCGTGCCAGCAGAACGGAGAGGGTGAGGTCTACATCGTGCAGCACGACTCCGTTGATGACGAGGTTCATACCCTTTCCGCCTATATCGAGTGGTATTTGACGAATAATCCCAACACTCCAGCGGGCGAGGTCTTGGTTCTCGTAAATCGTCGCAAGTTGGGAAATGCAATCAGGGACGTGCTAAACACCAGTGCGCAGCAGAACAACCAACAATGGACAGCGCAGAGCTTCTACTTCGAGGACGCACTAAGTACGACGATTGCAGCCGAAAGTTTTTC
>JBFXAV010000213.1:0-5448 GCA_050183935.1 Candidatus Korobacteraceae bacterium
CCTTGGGCTGGATTCAGCGCGGGCAGACCGTTCCTGAGTTTGAGCAGAGTGCATACTCCCTGCCTCCTGGCCAGATCAGCGATCTGGTGCGCTCTACCTTTGGCTTTCACATTATTCGCGTCGACGAAAAGCAGCAGGCGCGTTTGAAGCCGCTCGATGAAGTGCGTTCCACAATCGAGCCGATTCTGGCTGCGCAGAAGGCCGCTGAGCTTACTCAGTCACTCGCGACTCGCGTCCAGAACCAGGCCCGCACCTCTGGCCTGCAGCAGGTCGCGCAGCAGAATGGCTTGGAAGTCATCACCACCAACCTGTTTGCCCGCACCGATTCGCTTCCTGGAATGGGCTCTTCGCCCGAGTTCATGAACGCGATTTTTGGCGCCTCGGCCCAGGCACGGGCAGAACTAACCACGCTTCCTCAGGGCTTTGCCATCTTCAACGTTCTCCAGGTGGAGCCCGCCAAGACGCCCACGTTTGAAGAAGCCAGGGCGCGAGTAGAGTCGGACTTCAAGTCCGACCGGGCGCAGCAGATGTTGAGCGAGAAGACCCAGCAGCTCAGCGATCGTGCCCGTTCCGGCCATGACCTTGCGAAGGCCGCCCGTGAACTCGGAGCTCAGCTCAAGACCAGCGATCTGGTTGGCATGAATGATCAGGTTCCGGACATCGGCCTTATGAGTGGAGTTGCCGGCGCCGCCTTCGAGATGAAGCCGGGAGAGATCAGCGACGCCCTCAACTCCGGGCAAAGCGGCATCGTTCTGGCGTTACAGGAGAAGCAGGAGCCTCCCGCCGAACAACTCGCAGCATCCAGGGACCGCATTCGGGCGGATCTCTTGCAGCAGAAGCGTTCGGAATTCTTCGGGGTGTTTGTAGAGAACTTGCGCAAACGCATGCAGGAAGAAAATCAGATTCGCGTCAACGAGCAGGTAATGCAGCAGATCACCAAGGCCGGATAGAACCTTGGCAGGCTGCGCGAGCTATTATTTCCAAGCTGCGTAGCCTGCTCCTCCGCATTAATCTTTGAGCTTCAATGGAGAACAGAAACTCCCAACCTGAGCGTCTGTCCGGAGTCTTGGTTCATCCATCTTCCTTTCCCTCGCGCGGCGGAATCGGCGACTTCGGCCCCGCCGCCTATGAGTTTCTCGATTGGATGGTTTCCGCTTGCCAGGGCCTGTGGCAGATTCTGCCGCTCGGCCCGTTAGGCTACGGTAATTCCCCATACTCTTCCATCTCTGCCTTCGCGGGAAATCCTCTGCTCATCAGCCTGGAGCGGCTCGCGGAACGTGGCTGGATAGCGCCTGGGCGTCTGGAAACTCTTCCCATCAATACTGGACCAGTGGATTTCGAGAGGGTGTATGCCTCCAAGCTGCCCCTGTTGCAAGAGGCGGCAGGGAACTTTCTCGCCGGAGCCTCCGGCACAGCTCTCTCGCGTTATGAAGATTTCAAGCGCGACAATTACTGGTGGCTGGAGGAGTATGTTTTATTTCTCGCGCTCCGGCGCCATTACCCCGATGGTGCATGGAACTGTTGGCCGCGCGAGTTTGCCCGCCGCGACCCAAATGCGCTGAATGGTTTTCGCCAGGAACATCACCAGCAGTTGGAAATCACCCGAGCCATCCAGTTTGCCTTCTGGGAACAATGGCGTGCCCTGCACCACAGTTGCCGCCGCCGCGGCATTCGCGTTATGGGCGACGTTGCTATTTTCGTCAGCTATGACAGCGCCGACGTGTGGAACCATCCCGGCGTCTTCTATCTCGACGACAATCTCGATCCCATTGCTGTCGCCGGTGTTCCGCCGGACTTTTTCAGCAAGACCGGCCAGCGTTGGGGCAATCCGCTCTACCGCTGGGACGTCCTCAAGCAGCGCGGCTACGACTGGTGGGTGCACCGCATGCGCTGGGCGCTGGAAACCTGTGACCTCGTCCGCATCGACCACTTCCGCGGTTTTGCCCAGTACTGGGAGATTCCTGTTGCGGAGGAAACTGCCGTGAACGGCAAGTGGGTCGATGGTCCTGGAGCGGAACTCTTCCACGTAATCCGAAACGCACTGGGAAGGCTGCCCGTCATCGCCGAGGACCTTGGTTACATCACCCCAGACGTTCATGCCTTGCGCAAGCAGTTTGGTATTCCTGGCATGTGCGTCATGCAGTTCGGCTTTGGCTATCAACCGCATAAGTACTTGCCGCACTGGTATGACCAGATGACGGCCGCCTATACCGGCACGCATGATAACGACACGACCCTGGGGTGGTGGCAGACGGCGGCGACGGAAAAGGAAAAGCTCGAAGCTCAGAGTTACCTGGGATTCGATCCCCGCGACCCTGCCTCGATTCCCTGGGCTTTCGTGCGCGCGCTGGTGGCTTCTCCGGCCCGCTATAGCGTTGTCCCGTTGCAGGATGTTCTCGCCCTTGGCAGTGAGGCACGTATGAACACGCCCAGTGTTGCCAATGGCAATTGGACGTGGCGCTACAACGCTGAAGACCTCACGTCCGAGTCAGCAACGAAGTTGGCTGAACTCTGTCAGGTGTGCGACCGGTTCCCAGCGACCATGGAAGATTTTCCGGAAGCAGAATTCTTCGCGTAGCGAGTCTTGTTGGCGTAACGAGTTCTAATGGTATAACGATTCCTGGATGCGAAGGCTGCCAAGCAAGCAAGGAATCGATGCGGGTATGGACTCGCGCCTAGAACACCCGCCACGCGATAGAGCTGTCACGCGGAGACGAGGAAGGGGGCGAAGCGCTCATAGCGTCCGCCCAAATCCATGTCAGCGTTTACGGCCTCAACAGGTAAGCGGCAATGTCGACACGATCCTCCTGCCTGTCGATCACAACGTTCATTTTTGTTCCGGGGAACACCAGTTGCGGGGCCTGCAGCAGGCCTCTTAGCGAATCGGAACGCCACACCACCTGACTCTTAGGATCGCGCAAGATCGGGGAATAGTCATAGTTTGGCAAAGTTCCAGAGCGCCGGCCCATGACTCCGTTCAGGTCTGGCCCGATGTGTCCGGAATTGAACTCGCGAAAGGTGTGACAGCTAGCGCAGTTCTGCGCGAACAGTTCCCGCCCTCTGTCGGCGTCCGGCCGATGCGCGTAAGAACGTTGTCGTTCGGTGTCGGCCGAGAGCCGGTTTTGCGTGGGCCGCGCCGACTCGCCCGAGCGTTTGGCGACACGAGCTAACTGCTCGGGTGTAGGGCTGCCAGGCCTCAGCCTCAAAAGTCGCCCATCGCGGCTCTCTGTCAACAGGTAGATCATGCCGTCGGGGCCGACACGGACCGTCCGGAACCGCTCGTTTAGTTCGGTGAACATTCGTTCCTGCAGGACAACCTCACCGTTCCGCAGGCGAATTCTGCGCACAGCACCGCTCGATAGTCCCCCGGTAAATAAGTCCCCATTCCAGTCCGGATAGGTTTTGCCGGTGTACTGCATAAGGCCCGCTGGCGTTTGCGACGGCACCCAAACGAGGATGGGATCAATAAAGTCGTTACCCCCCGTCTGGCGCTGCGACATGGCAATGCCAGTGTAATCAAAGCCCCAGGTGACCAACGGCCAGCCATAGTTGCCGCCGGGCTTCAGTTCATTGAGTTCGTCGCCACCCTTCGGTCCGATATCCAGCCCCCAAAGACGACCATCGCTCGTCTGGGTCATCCCCGAGACATTCCGGAAACCCATCGCCCAGATTTCAGGTTTGTACGCAGGGTTTCCAACGAACGGATTGTCCTTGGGAATACTGCCGTCACGATTGAGCCGGATGATTTTTCCGGCCAGGTTGTCCGTTCGCTGAACCATGGGGGCCTTGGTCTGGTTTCCAGACGCAATCGAGACCAGCATGGTCTTATCGGGCAGAAACAGGACGTGATAAATCGCAGGGCCACCCTCCGGGAGAGGTGGGTCAACCGTATAGATCACCTTGCCGTCAACCAATTGGTTATCGACAAGCTTCGCTTTGAAGACTTGAGCAAGGCGGTGATCCGCTGTACCTGAAACGTACGTCAGGTAGACGAACTGGTTATCTTTAAAGTCTGGATCAAGGACGACATCGAAGAGACCGTCCCAGCCGATCGCCCTGAGAACATCTGGAACGCCTTTGAGCTCAGCGATAACATCGCCTAAGCGAAGAACTTTTATTTTTCCTATGCGTTCCGTGACAAGCATGTCCCCGTTGGGAAGAAATGTCATGCCCCAGGGAAGGTTTAGGTCACGAGAAACCTCTTCGACCCAATACTTTTGATCGCCAGAGGAAGGGGTGGTTGCCGTATTCTGTGCGCTGTAGGAGTCGTAGGATAACGCCCCCAGTACGCTGACCAAAACCGCCACGAACAACACTGCACTTGTTTTCCGCTGCATCCTGATGTTCTCCATAGCCAACCTCAAATGAGGACAGAAGCTTGGCAGAATCGGTAATCGATTACAAATATCTTTTTCTTTTTATCTTTCCTCTTCGCGTGCTGACATGAACCCTCTCCGGGCCGTCGGGGGAATACGCACACCCGCATCACCCGTGTTTTCCGAGTTTGAGCTTGGAAAGGGGTTCGTGCCTGATGCATCTCTCCAACGACTGTCAGCGTCCCGTGGTTTTCATGGGTCACGCAGGCCCGTGAGCCATCTGGAAGGAAAGTTACAGACCGTCGACTCCCGATGGCAGCTCAATGAAAGAGTGCCGGCGAGGGTGAACTGCTGTTCCCCCGCCGGTGCACCTGTCAAGTAGTCAGAAAGGGCAAGTGGTTTCTAGTGCTGCTGAAAGAACGCAGCTGCCGCGTCGTGACGGTTCAAAACCGCGTCTTCAACTGCACCGAAAACTGCCGTCCTGGGGCAAGTGCCGTCCCGGAAAACAGGCCGCTAAAGTTCACTACATTCAAGCGATCTGTAACATTGCGAACGTCGAATTGCAACGTCGCCGAGCGGTGCTCCCGCTGCCACACGCGCGCCCCGATTGAAAAGTCCATGCTGAAATTCGGACGTACGCGTCCCCGCTCAAAGTTCACTTTGTCGAGAATTGCTTGAGGAATGGGTTGTTCGTGTTCTTCTTCTTCTTCTTCTTCTTCCTCTTCTTCTTCCTCCTCGTCATCATCGTCTTCCAGTTCTACTGGCAGGCCGCTGCCGTAGCGTGTGCCAGCCATTACCCAGACACGAGGATGAATCTGGTAGCGAATCTGCGCCGCCACCGTGTTGCGCTGATCCTGGCTAATTGGAAATACCAGACCCGGATCGCGGAGTTCGTCCGCTTCACCGCCTTCGATGAAGAGTCCTCCAGTCACTGGCGAGCTTGCCCGACCCAGCATGTTGGCGTAGCTGAGGAAGGACGACAGGCCCCGCCACCGCGGCAGTTCCAGACGTACCTCGGTCCCACGAATACGCGCTCCTTCGAATGTGATGGGGAACGAGAGCCCGGTATTCAGGAATACGTCATCGTCCAGGTAATTCTCGAAGTGCCGCCAGTATTGGCTCACGTCCATGC
>JBFXAV010000214.1:0-5427 GCA_050183935.1 Candidatus Korobacteraceae bacterium
ACCAGGTAGAACCCATCGTCTTTAACGGGCCTCTAAACCAAAAGCAACCGACAGTGTTCGTCGACTATGTGCGAGCGTCCGACGGCGCTAGGTCGGGTAACACCATCACGGATACCGGCAAGAAGGTTGCGGATCGCTTCCGGAACTGAGCGTAGTCTCCCACTCCAATGACCTTGACTCGGCCATTGCTTGTCTTCTCATTGCTGCTCGGAGCAAGTGTGGCCGCAGAAGGCGAGTGCATCGACTTCAAGGAAGCTCCCCGCCACCTTGGCAGCACGCGCTGCGTCACCGGAGAAGTGGTCGCCGTGAACCAGGGCGACAGCGGAACTTTCTTTGTGAATTTCTGCCAGGACTGGCGAAGCTGCCCATTTTCCGCAGTAGTGTTTCCCGGTGACTTGCGCGACGTGGGGGATGTGCGCGAACTGGACGGCAAGAAAATTGAAATCCACGGCCAGATTCAGGAATATCAGGGACGTCCCGAGATCATCCTGAAGAATATCCGGCAGTTGCGTGGCGAGGCCGCAAAAATTCCTCCCATTCCCAAGGACTTTGACGCGCAGAGGCGCGGACGCTTCAGCGCGGGAAGCATTCGCACGCAGCGGTCGGGATCATCGCGCCCTACTCGTGATCGCCGCGACAACCGGCGTGATCCTCCCGATGGACCCGAGCCGGAACTGGAGTAGAGCATAAATTTCAGATCACCCGGAACTGTCTAAAATCACTCAAACTACCTGGCTCCGGACGCCCTCGTCCGGGGCGAATAACTCTCACACCATCCCTTTTCGCAATTCCTCCAGCGAATACCACGTCCCCCGCCAGACCACGCCTTTGTGCCGCACGGCATGGGCCATCGAGCGTGCCATGGTATAGAGCAGCAGGAGCGACGAAACAGGATGCAGGAAAGCGAACAATGCCGAGACCTGCATCAGGCGTGAAAGGCCAGCATAAAGCGCCGCGATGGCTATGATTGCAACCGCAAACGGAAGCTTGGCCCAGCCCGGAGCGAAGGCAAGTCCAGCGAAGGGCATGAAGTTCAGGAATGTGAAGAGCACGCAGCCTCCGAGGGCGCGGTCCCATCGGTATTGCATGGATGCGAACATGTTTTTCGTTAGGTTGCGGACGATTCCGAACGCGCCGCGTCCCCACTGCCACGGCAGCAGGCCGGGACCGAGCACATTGCGCTGCGCCAGGCCGTGCTGCTTCACCAGCTTGCCCAGCTTCATGTCTTCGATTACTTCCATGCGCAGCGCACGGAATGTCCCAATCATTTCATAGGCATTGCGGCGAATGAGATTGAAGGGACCCAGTCCCATCCAATCGGGAGCCTTGGGATCGGCCACCTTCCAGGCACGATGTCCCCAGATAAAAAGCATGGCGAAGCCGGAGAGCATGATGCGCTCACCGAAGCTGGGAGCGATGTAGGTCGGCACGAGCACAATATGGTCTGCGCGGCTGTGCTCGCCGTAGGCGATGGCACGCCGCAGGCAGTCCTTGCGAAAACCCACGTCTGCATCCGTGAACAGAATCCAGTCAGCGATAGTCTGCTGTGCCGCCAGCCACATGGCATGCGGCTTGCCAAGCCATCCCGAAGGCAGATTTCTGATGTGCAGAATTTTCAACGCAGGCTTACCGCTGTGCGAAGCGGCCACGCGATCTAGAATCTTACCTGTCGAATCCGTGGAGCGGTCATTGATCGCGATGACCTCATAGTCGGGATAGTCGAGGCACAACAACGAACGCAACGACGCCTCCACCTTCTGCTCCTCGTTGCGTGCGGGCACGATGATGCACAAACGCGGAACACTGCCTGTGCCGGGACGGGCAGGCGCACTGTCCCATTGCTTATCGGTCAGGTTCGCCAGGGTGGGCATGCCGCGAAAGGCATCGCGGGCGCGGTCCCACCATATCCATCCCAGCAGCAGACCGGTGGCCCAGTAAAGAGCTTCAGAAATGTTCATGCGAGCGGGTTCTATATTAAGACGAGCGCCTCGGCGAGCGCCGCATTGCGGAGGTTACTCAATGGTGCCGTTAAGCTTGTGGGAAGCCACCGCATAGATTCCGATGGTGAAGACAAGCAGCGCGGCGGCTTCCCACTGAAGATACGGCATCTCCGGACCGTAACTGTAATAGCGCAGCAGGTCCGTTTGCCAGGTCACAGGATTTGCCCAAGCCACCCAGGTGAGCGGTCCCGGCAGCCGGTCAGCCGGATAGAAGAGGTTGCTGACAAACATCAGCAGAATGAAGAATGCCGACGTAGTGGTGTGGTAGGCGTTGAAGCCTCGCACCACAAGCGCCAGAAATGCGAACAGGAAGTACCAGGCGGCCGCGCCGACAATCAACCACAGCAACAGCATAGGTAGGCGCGAGGGGATGATCGTAACCTGGAGCACGGTCATTGCCGCCAGCAGGCACAATCCCGCCGCAAGAATGCTAAAGCTGGCATTAAACATCAGCTTGCCGAGCAGCAGGTGCCCGCGCGGAAAAGGATAGGTCAGCAGCTCGTGGAAGATTCCCGATTGCATGTCCTCGAACCACGCGTAGGACGAGTTCCACGCGATGCTGAACGTCACCATGGAAAGTACCCCGCCGAGCAAGAACGTCGGGTAGTCCACATTTCCGCCATGTTCCGCGCCCAGGAAGCCCTGCAGCCCGGCGCCGAAAACGAGCAGGTACACCACCGGGACAAACACATCCCAGAGCGGAAAAATGGGATTCACCATGCGAATGCGCATCTCGCGATAGGCGATAGCCGCAAGTGGGCTCATGCTTGTTTGCTCTCCTGATCTTTGCTCTTTTTGTGGATTTCTCCAGAAGCGGTTTCGTTGCCGTTGTGACCATAGAGGTCGAAGAAAATCTGCTCCAGGCTGGCGCCGCGAAATTCCAGGTTCGAGATGGGCCAGCGCTGGGAGATCATCGCCATGTTGCGAATCCACTCATCCTCGCTGCCTTCCACCACCAGTGCATACTCCCCGTCTTTTTCTTCCATAGACCTCGGACCAAGTTTCTGAAGAGACTCAGATAGCTCCGCGTCGCTCCGCGCAAAGCCCAACTGGATGTGAAACACCCGCCGCGAAAGCGCGCGCAATTCTGCGAGAGTGCCCTGCGCTATGGCGCGCCCGCGGTCAATGAGCAACATGCGGTCACAAAGAGCTTCAGCTTCGTCGAGTAGTTGAGTGGTCAGCAGCACGGTGCGGCCGCTTGCGGCCTGCTCTCGGATCAATTGAATAGTACGGCGCTTTACCAGCGGATCCATGCCGGTAGTGGCCTCGTCGAGAAAGAGCACCGGAGTATCCACCATCAATGCCTTGGCCATTTGCAGCCTTCGTTTGTATCCGCCAGAGAGGGTCTGGGCGCGTTCTTTCAAGAAGTCCTGAAGCTCCATGCTCTCCACCACAGCTTCGGCACGGCGGCGGGCCTCGGCACGCGAGCAGCCGTGCAGGTAGCCGCAAACCAGAAGGTTGTCCCACACGGAGAGCAGCGTTTCCACGGCATTTTCCTGGAGCACGGCGGTAATGGAACGGCGAACCCCGAGGGCATCGCGGACCACATCATGGCCGTTCACCCAGGCGCGGCCAGACGTAGGCCGCACGATGCTGGTGAGAATGCGAACCACAGTGCTCTTGCCCGCGCCGTTCGGACCGAGCAGCCCGTAGATCTGGCCCGGGCTGACTGTAAAGGTCAGGCCCGAGAGCGCGGGTTGTAAGGTTCGTCCTTTGCGATAGGTATGCCGCAGGTCGTCAACCCGGATGGCGTGTTCGAGCGAAGACATCTCCTGATTGTAGTGGAACTCGCAGGATGCAAGCCTGGAGTGCGGACCTCCGGGGCATAAGCCTGACAATTCAGATGCTTGTGGACTTGGGTCTTTCTCGACTGATTCAGGGCTTTTGACCGAACTCAAATGAGCGTAGCGAGGGATCTGCTTTTAACACCGTTCCCGGATTGATGGTAGTGGGTCCTTAAGATTTCCACAGGACTTTCAAATTGGCTTATACAAGCCTCTGCTAACACGCTCGAATCTTGCAGATAACCCGCTGCAAGTCTTATTGCCCTTCAGTTCATAATTGGCTAGTACCGTATTGAGGTGGTTTTCCTTAGCGCCGGGAAAGTATTTTTTAAAGTCCCCCACGCGAAACGGTGTCGAAATAGTCCCATTTTTGGATAGTCTTACGATCTCATCGGCGACGGCTTCAGCGGTTCTTCTCATGCCGCGCACATTACCAACATGCGACAGGACGTTCAAGTACCTATTATAAGTGGTTTACAAGCGTTTTCTCGACAAGCGCCCTGTCCATCGCAATCCCGATTGTGTGCCTTCAGGGATAAGTACACACAGGTCTTCAATGCTCTAAAAATGTCTGCCAGGCCAGATTCCATCGCAGGAGTCACGCACAAGGACGAATACGGGCCCACTACCGGATTGACTTGTCAATTGACCGCTCTGGTGGGCCGATGTACGATTCTGCTGCCCTTCAGAGCAGCCTCTCCCTCGGTTGCGGCCGCAGCCCTGAGCCGTCAGGGGCAGTTCTTAAGGCTGGTACGTGTGATGAAACCCTCTCGCCTGCTAGGTTTTCCTCGTCAGTTCCTTTCAGCAATCGTTTTGTCCTTTGCCGTAGCGGTAACGACCGGGGCGTTCTGCCAGGCGCCACCCAGCTCGGCTAAGAAGCCGCCAAAGGATGCAACAAGCTGGGCAAACGATTTGCAACCGATCTCCGCGTCTGACTGGAACTACGAGCGCGCGGCGCACCTGCTGGAGCGCGCCGGCTTTGGCGGCACTCCGGAGCAGATTGAGCGCCTTGCCAGGATGACGCCTCAGCAGGCGGTGAACTGGCTGGTGGACTACGAAGCCGTCGACAACAGCCACCTCAAGCCTTTCGACCAGTCGGATATCTGGGACGCGGGCATGGATCCGTTTCCTCCTAGCCGGGCAGAGGCAGTGCGAATTGCGCGCGCCAACGGTGAGGGCCTGGGAGAGAAAGTTCTGCCGGAGGGGACGCCTCGGCGGCTGCAGCCGGTCGTGGATAAGTTCTTCTATGGACTCCGGGCTAATGTGCTGGAGACGCAACGGCTCGCCCTGTGGTGGGCGAACCGGATGCTCGCTACTAACCGGCCTCTGGAAGAAAAGCTGACGCTGTTCTGGCACGGGCACTTCGCCACCGGGCAAAACAAGGTGCGGGACTTCCGCATGATGCGGCAGCAGAATGACATGTTCCGCCAGAACGCTTCGGGCAGCTTCCGCGCTCTATTGGTCGGACTGCTGAAAGACCCGGCGATGCTCGTCTATCTCGACAATGGCGAGAACGTGAAGACCCATCCCAACGAAAACTTCGGAAGGGAAGTGCTCGAGTTGTTCACCATGGGCGTGAACAATTACAGCGAGCGCGACATCCGCGAGGCCTCCCGTGCCTTCACTGGATGGACGAACGACGT
>JBFXAV010000215.1:0-5424 GCA_050183935.1 Candidatus Korobacteraceae bacterium
CGGCTCCAATGTTCTTCTCCACCATCAGACGAACGGCATCCAGCACAGTCTGATGAACTTCCACTGCATAAAATTCAACGCGGTCCCTGATGAGTTCGTCCACCGTGGCCATGCGCCCCCCTGGAAGTCCCAAGTCTCAGCCCAAGAACCCGGTTCGGCCCACTTTCGAGCAGAGGAGTATATGACGAAATTCAACCCCTTAAAAGTGGGCATTTTTCGCAAGCATGGTGGCAGATTTGTGGCGGCCGTGAACAGCAGGTTTTTGCTTCGCTCAGGGTAACAGTGCTTTTGAGATCGGCAGGAAACGTCGTAAGACAGTGAAGCAAGCTCGCCTGGGGGTACCGGCAGGTGAGCCACATAATCAGTTGTTCAGCGAGAACAGGTCCAGAATGCGGAATCTCGCATCCAGCAACAGGACACGCCCGTTCAGTACGCCCCTTGCCCACTGCTCCGGCAGCGGAGAAAGCCGCGCCTCGCAGGACCGAGGCAGAGGTTGCACCTTCTTCTGGAGCCCGGGTGGCAGGGTTCCGTTGCGCTGCACCTGGCGTTCCAGCCCGGGAGGCAAGCGGTCACGCTTGGCCAGGCCAGGGGGCAGTCCATTGCGACCGCCATCGCCGAAGCATCCCAGAATTACCCGGCGGTCCCGTTCCGTGAACTCGGCGGCCGTCTCATTTAACGAACGCGGATTTCGCGGCTGAGTTTCCGGATAGCGGCGGGAGGCACGGGTTACGCCAGAAGTCGCCAGGCTCGGGCCTGGGGGCTGTGCAGCAACCCAGACCAGCACCGCCTCTGATTCCACCAAAGCTTCTTTTTTCCCAGTTGCCGCGGCAACGGCGGTTCCGCCTGCGGCTCCCACGCCGGCTCCAACGGCAGCTCCTTTGCCGCCACCGGCGACCGCTCCGATAATGGCTCCGGCTGCCGCGCCGCCGCCAATCTTGGTTATGTTGCTCTTGGTGTGGGACTCGCCTTTAACCAGGAACGGCTCCACAAATAGCTGGTAGGTCCTACCCCCAACCTGCAATGTACGGAGTTCCAGATGGAGTTCTCCTGGGTCGCTCAGGCGTCCTGATCGCTCCACCGCTACGATCTCGCCGGTGACGTCGGCGCCCTTGGGAAACAGCGCCCGGCCATTCACCATCTCCGGGTTGACCAGTGTGCCTGTAAAGCGGTCGCCGGGATCGCTCTTGGCACTGGAGAGGCTCTCGTTGATGCGAACTTCAATCCTGGCGCCCGCCGAAATCGGGGCATAGCTTTGCGCGGCCAGCGCGGAAACCGGTACGACGACCGTTGCAAGCACACAGAGGGCGAGAAACCGCCAGGGATTTATACGACACAGCATCATAAGCAGGAACTCTTTGGAAGATTTGCCAGCTCGATGCTAGTCGGCCCCCCACCCGGCCTCAAGTAACCGGAGGCGGGAGACCCTTCGTCATAAGGGCATGGCCCCAGGAAGACCACTGCGGGCACGCGAGCTGCACAAACATGGATGAGGGAACTTCGATGGAAGTTGCTGGAGAGCGTGCCTTACTGCATTTCAGAAAAGAAGTGGAAGTAGGAATTTCCCCACAAGGCCACGGGGATGCTGCCTTGGGAGCGGGCAGTTACGACGACGTTGTAAGCCCCGGTTTCGGCCAGCTTCTCCAGCAAAGGAGATTCAGGCTGCACGCCTTCACCCCGCTGCACCAGCGCCAGATAACGCAGAAACCCATACACGCTCTTTTCCTGCGTATACTCCGGAGCTTCAAAATCGAGTTCTGCGCGCTGCCCAGCAAAGTGCCACGCCAGCGAAGCCGCCATGGCAATACCGCGCTCGTATGCTTCCTCAGAAACCTGACCCGCTTCGGGGTTATCGAACACAATGCGCAGCTTGCGCTCGTCCTCGCGGGTAAACTCACGCACCTTCAGCGACTGAGTACGGGCTGTTGCCTTCCAGTCGACATGGCGGGCGGAGTCTCCCGGCATGTACTCGCGGATGCGATAAAGATCGTTTCCCCGCCCGCGAACGTAACTTTCAAACTCCCCGGTAATCCTTGGCAGTACTTCCAACAGTGCATCGGGGGGCTCGACCGAGGGATATACGACGACTTCTCTCTCCCATGCGGCCTTATCGCGCCCATGCTTGCTCCCATTGCCTGCTTTCGCTTCCGGCAGAACGAGCCGCCGGGTTTTTGTAAGGAAGGAAAACGGGAAACGCGTACTGATGCCAAAGTCCTCCTGGGTGTAACGTCCGCGGCGCGGGAAGAGCAGATCGACATCCCGGGCAACAGCAGCGCCCGGGGCGAGGAAAGGAAAATATTCGCGCCCGGTAAAGATCGCTTCCTGGCTTCGGGTTTCGCTGTGGATTCTCAGGGCAATGTCCGGCAGCCGCAGCCACTGCTTGCCGACGGGAGCGCCGCGGGGAACTTCAAAGATGCGCCTCTCCCAACGTAACTGGCGCACTGTTTTTGAATGGGGAGGAACTACGCTTACCGAAAACGCCGGAGCCACGCTTCTCAGGTTCCGCAGCCAGACCTGTGCCTGCTGCCGTTGGCCGGCAAAGATGTGCTGCGGAATTGCAGCATTCACAGTGAGTCCGCGCAGCATCCATGCGGAAGTCACGCCTGAGACCAGAATGGCCGCCAGCATGGCCGAAAGCACAATGAACAGCAGATTGTTTCCTGTATTGAGCGCGGCGATGCCGATGACCAGAACGATCCCGAGATAGACTAGGCCTTCCCGCGTCATCTCGTAGTCCATGGCGTCGCGCAGGCGGCGAAGAGCGATGCGGCGCGCCAGAAACGGCACAGAAATCGCTCCGGCAATCCCGGCAAGAAGCAATGCCAGCGAAGCCAGAATCGCCGTTGCCCAGACCTGCCCTGCCTGCCGGGTCACGGTGGAAAACACAGCCGCGGTGAAAGCCAGCAGAAGCCCACCTACGGCGCCGAGAAAGCGCTCCCATACGTCCCATTCGAATCGCATGGTTTTGGAAACCGGTGACATACTCTACTTGGCGATCCTTCCTTCCAGCACGGTATAGAAATCGGGAATCTCTCCCGGTCCTGCGATGCGCTTCATCATCGGAGGATATCTTCCCGGCACAGCCTCGAACCGATAAGAACTGCCAACCTCCACCGGCTCGCAGATATGGCAGCGGACCACGTAGTGGCGATCCTTGAAGGCCCAGGTGCGGCGGAGTTCCACCACCCGCGCGCTTCCCTGCTCAGTAACTTCCACCACCCTGTACCGGTGTTGCAACTCGCCCCAGTAACGAACCAGGTGGCTTGCGCCAGCCTGACCCGCAAGCGAAATCACTACCAGCAGCGCCGCCAGCGAGAACAGCACCAGTATTCTCTGCACAGGTGGAAGAGGCACAGGCTCGGGAGGGCCGATGCGCTTGCGAAAACCCAGACGTACCTGCCAGTTTCGTGCCTGGCGGAAAACTTCAGGATACCGATTTTGAAGGCGCTCCAGCATCCTCTGCGCCCATGGATACTCGCGGGAGAGCAGGTACAAACCGATCATCAGGAACAGAATTCCTTGAAGGATCGGGAGCACCAGCCCGGCAATTCCCAGCAGAACAAACAGCCACCCTAAAACCTGTAGTGCAATGCGCTGGAGACGGCTCACCATTTGGGCTAGGTTCTATGGTAATTCAAAGTCTATTTCACAAGTCTCCAACCATCATGCACCTGCGATGCTGTACCTCGGTGCAATCTGCAATGGAGCGGGATACTTACTGAGTTCCACGGTAATTCCGGTGGACTCCGCTGTACACCTTATCTGGTACCATGAAAAGTTATCCCAGTCCCTAACGGAGCCTACGGAGCCTATTGATATGAGTGCTCGCCCCATGCCTGAACACGAGGAAGAAGAAGTACTGGAAACACGCGATTGGCTCGACTCCATCGAGTACGTGATTCGCCATCGCGGACCAGAGCGAGCCGGCAGCCTGCTGGAGCAGATCCAGACTCATCTACAGATTCGTGGAGTGAAGCCTCCGTTTACGGCCACGACCCCTTATGTGAATACGATTCCTGTAGAGGAACAGTCTCCATTTCCGGGCAGCCCGGAGATAGAGCGCCGGGTAAAAAGCATGGTGCGCTGGAACGCCCTCGCCATGGTGGTCCGCGCCAACCGGGAAGTAGACGGCATCGGCGGCCACATCTCCACGTTCGCTTCCGCTGCCACCCTCTACGAAGTTGGGTTTAATCATTTCTTTCGCGGCAAGGGAGAAGGCGCTGACGGAGACATGATCTTTTTCCAGGGACACGCCGCTCCGGGCATCTACTCCCGGGCATTTCTCCTGGGACGCCTGCCTGTCGAAAAGATGGAGAACTTCCGCCGGGAGTTGAAGCCCGGTGGAGGGCTGTCCTCGTATCCGCATCCCTGGCTCATGCCTGATTTTTGGGAGTTTCCCACAGTCTCCATGGGATTGAGTCCCATGATGGCAATCTATCAAGCGCGCTTTACCCGCTACCTGGAAGATCGCGGACTCAAGGCGCCCTCGGAGCGCAAGGTATGGGCGTTCCTGGGCGACGGCGAGATGGACGAACCAGAATCCATGGGCGCCATCACGCTGGCCCCGCGCGAAAAGCTCGATAACCTGATCTTTGTTATCAATTGCAACCTCCAGCGTCTCGATGGGCCGGTTCGTGGCAATGGCAACATTATTCAGGAACTGGAAGCCGCCTTCCGTGGGGCGGGCTGGAACGTCATCAAGGTCATCTGGGGCAGCGACTGGGATCCCTTGCTGGCCCGCGATACAGAAGGCCTGCTGGTAAAGCGCATGAGCGAAGTAGTGGATGGGGAGCGCCAGAAGTTTTCCGTGGAATCCGGCGCTTATCTTCGCAAACACTTTTTCGGCAAGTACCCGCAACTGCTGGAAATGGTCGCGCACCTCTCGGACGATCAGTTGCAGAAACTGCGCGTTGGCGGCCACGATTCCGTGAAGGTCTATGCCGCCTTCAAGCGGGCGGTGGAGCACAAGGGCAGCCCCACGGTAATTCTTGCCCGCACCATCAAGGGCTATGGACTGGGCGAAGCTGGCGAAGGCAAGAACATTACTCACCAGCAGAAGAAGCTCAATGAGGAGGAGCTGCGAGCGTTCCGCTCCCGCTTTGGCATTCCCATCTCCGACCAGGAGATCGCCGAGGCTCCGTTCTATCGTCCGCCAGACGACAGCCCGGAGATGAAGTACCTGAAGGCACGCCGCCAGGAACTGGGCGGCTACACGCCGAAACGGGTAGTGCGCAGCAAACCCCTGAAGGGGATTCCCCGCGAGCTGTTCGAGGAGTTCTCCACCGGCACCGAAGGCCGCAAAGTTTCCACGACCATGGTCTTTGTGCGCATTCTCTCTAAGCTGTTACGCGATCCTGATCTGGGCCATCTGGTCGTTCCCATCGTTCCCGACGAAGCCCGCACCTTCGGCATGGAATCGCTGTTCCG
>JBFXAV010000216.1:0-5406 GCA_050183935.1 Candidatus Korobacteraceae bacterium
TCTGCGAGCAGTAGAAGATGGTGACCCCGCGATGCAGGAGCCCAAAATCAACGTGGCGCGCGGTGACGTGCGACAGCGGCAGGAAGGAAACATGACGGTCTCCGCGTCCGATGGAGAACTCCAGCAAGGAGCATTCCTCGTTGCTGGCCAGGTTGCGATGCGTGAGCATCACGCCTTTCATATCGCCGGTGGTACCGGAGGTATAGATGATAGTCGCCAGGTCGCCGGGCGCCACCTGCTGGGTACGCTGATCCCATTCGGCATCACGTCCGGAAGGCCCGGCCTTCATTAACTGCTGCATCGGGACCACTCCAGCACCGAAGTCGCCAGAGTCCATGATTACGAGCTGTTCCACACTGACGTGTGCCTGCACATGGAAGAACTTCTTAAGCTGCTCGGCGGAGGATGCAAACAGGGTGCGCGCGCTGGAATCGCGCAGCAGCCACGCTACCTGCTCCGCCGTGAGCGTCGGGTAAATCGGCACCACGACTGCGCCGATGGTCATGGCGGCCAGGTCGGCGATCAGCCATTCCGGCCGGTTCTCGCTCAGGATGGCCACGCGGTCGCCCTTAGCGATCCCCCACGCCAGCAGCGCCTGGGAGACTCCGGCCACACTGCGGTAGAGTTCCTGCGAACTGATGGGAACCCACTCGCCGGAAACCTTGTGCAGCAGCGCCCGGTCCAAGTTGTGCTCGATGGCGGCGTGAAAAAGCTGGGAAATGGTGTGCATAGAACCGCTTCAATCTACTTGCAAGCAGGGCACGATGCAAATCGCAAAGAGGAATCAGGAACAAGAAAGCCCTGCCTGGGGGCAGGGCTTGAGAAAAGTGCGTACCTACTCACTCTCTGGGGGGGCCGCCGCCTCGTCGGCCCTGAGCTTGCATCTGCTCAAATTGCTTTTGTTGCTCAGGGTTCAGTACCTCATGGATCTTCGACGCATTGGACTGCTGAATTTTCTGCATCTGTGATCGGCGATCTTCCTGGCTCAGCGAAGAATCCTCGCGTAGCTTCGTCATTTCGGCGCGCTGGCCTTCGAGTATCGTTTCCACTTTTGCCTTCTGGTCGGCACTCAGGTTTAACTGCTCGGCGAGGCGGTCGGCGTTCATCATGCCCCTTCCGCCACCGCGACGGCCACCGCCTTCCGGCGGTCCCTGGGCCGAAGCTAGCCCGGCTCCGACGATCATCACTACCAGCACGATGAACAAAGCGTTCGTTTTGGTTCGCATCCATCCTCCTAGTGGTGACCTCCGATTCGGACGCACGCAGTCTTTGCCTCGCGGCGCCCGGAGGTATCCGCGAAGTCAAACACCGCGACTGCGCGGGAGACTCGTGTAAGGCAGAAGTTCTTTCGAGGTGGCACCAACAGGGCAGGCTCTTCCAACGACTACAGCGGTCGCGGCTGCTGCTGGGTCAGGCAATGGAGAGTTCCCAGCCCCCACACCAGATCGCGGCTGTGGATACCGACTACCTGGCGGCCAGAAAAGCACTCGGAAAGAATGGCGAGCGCGCGCCGGTCATTAGGATCGTTGAACGTGGGGACCAGAACCAACCCATTGGCGATATAGAAGTTTGCGTAGCTTGCGGGAAGGCGCTGTCCGCGGAACACCACCGGGCTCGGCATGGGCAACTCGATGACCCGCAGGCGGCCTCCGTTTTGATCCGTTGCATTATTCAGTGTCAGAAGATTTTGCCGAAGGGGCTGGTGGTTCGGGTCCGAGGTGTCCGGCTCAACCGTGGTCACCACGGCATCCGGTGCTACGAAGCGTGTGATGTCGTCCACGTGGCCGTGGGTGTCGTCCCCGGCGATGCCACACCCCAGCCACAGTACCTTCTTGATGCCAAGATACTCCGCTAATGCCTCTTCCAGCCTCTCCCGTTCTACTCCGGGATTGCGATTCTGGATGTCGCTGAGCAGGCACTCGGAAGTGGTCAGCAGCATTCCCTGGCCATTGACGTCGATGCTGCCGCCTTCGAGTACCAACGGGCGAAGGCGCTGGCCAAGCCCAGTCGAGGGTCGCCATTCATGGGCGCGGGTAAAACGCGCCATCTTCCTGCCGGCCTCGTCATCGAGCTTCCAATCGGGATACTTTGCCCAGGCATTAAATCGCCATTTCACAGCGCCAAGCTGCCCCGGTTTCACCACAAACGCCGGGCCGTAGTCGCGCGTCCAGACGCGATTGGTAGGCCAGCGGTGAAAGCGAACTTCGGCCATGCGAGCGCCGCTGCGCTCGAGAATGCGCGAAACGCTTTCCTCTGCGGCTTCATCTTCAATCAGAATCTCCACACGCTCCGCGTGTGAGAGATTGCGAACAATGTCGGCGTAGACCCAGGGAATAGCCGCAAACTTTCCTGGCCAATCACTGCGGTTATGCGGCCATGCGATCCAAGTGGCATCGTGAGGCTCCCACTCGGCAGGCATACGGAAGCCAAGCTGCGCGGGCGTTTTGCTGGAAGAACTGGATTGCGGCTTCATAGTCCGGGCAAGCGATGCTTTGCGTTCAATCTAACATCCTGCTGGTTTGTGATCTGATGGGAGCTAAAACCTGAATGTAAAGGAAAGGTATACAAAGTTGTAGGCTGCCCCGGGAGTGGCGTTGCGCAGAAACGTTCCCGGAAAGATATGTGCGTACCCGCCACCGATCTGCACCTGCGGATTGAGGGCGTAGTTCAGGATTCCATCGAGTTCCTGCCCCACATGCCTACCGGCAGAGCTGTCGAGCACCACCACGTTGCCCTGCGGCGTGTACAGCGCGTCATTGCGATTAGCCAGCCACCAGCTCTGGTAGCGTGCGATCAGGGATACCTTAGGATTGATTTCCATCTCGCCCGACAGCCCCGCGTTGTGGCTATTCCTCCAGCCTACTTGATCGGAAAGGCCGGTCTTGTCATGCGGCGAAGGATACAGCTGGTCGAAGGTCTCCCGGCGTCCGTCGGATCGGGTGGCATCCCCTGATCCGAAATGGTATTGCGCCACAATGTGGGGTCTGAATCGAAATCCTGTGGTGTAGCCGAGGCTCCAGTATCCTGCCCATGCGCCGACCGTGTCGGAACCCACCGAGCCAGCCTGCTTTACCATTTCTGTTTCGTAGTCAAAATTGCGCGGAAGCTTACCCTCCCAGCGTACGCCAACGGTCGCGAAGCGCAAAGTCGCTTCCTCTCCTGCCTCCGTTGATTCTCCCGAACTGCGATGCCACAAGAAATATGGCTCCACAACCGCTTCCGGCACCAGGGTCTCCAGGCTTCCATACGCTCCATACATCCAGTTACCGGGGGCGTTGTGATTCAACCGGCCGTCCACATTCCGCACCAGGGAAGCCGCAAAGACATCCACGGCATTGTCACCGCGGCGCAGGGTACCGTGGATGCCATCCCAGACACGGGCGGCATTGCCCCAGTTGGCGTTGCCCAGCAGACGCTGGCCTCCGAATGTCAGCTCCTGCCGTCCCGCGCGGAAAGCGCGCGTTTTGGAGGAGTTTTCCATATGCAGGTATGCCTGCCTGAGATCAAGGGAATCTTGAAGCGGGGGCCGTGGAGTTTCGTTGAACCCAAACACATGCGCGTCCTGTGCCTGAAAACCGAATCCCAGCCAGGAAATCGGATGAAGGTTCAGGTTTAGTCGTATGCGGTTCAGGAAGTAGGCGTCATCATCGTCGCGCTGAAACGCTCCACCGTCGACCCCCTCGGTGCGCCCGCGGTACTCTCCGCTGAAGCGGACCCAGCGCGGCAGATTGTCATTGAGTTCATCGGACAGGGCGCGCGGAGGATTGCGTGGCTCGGGTTGCTGGCAGGCTCCGGTGGCGGAGCCCAGAGCCAACAGCAGCACGGCACAGCCGATTCGCATGCGTAACAGCCCCAACTCTACAGTCCACAATTCCATGCAGAAATTCAGTGCCTGTGCCCCCAACTGAGCAGACAAACGGCAAAGTTTGTCGCCATCGCAGGTGAATGTCAATTACACGGAACTACACAACCATCAATGCGCTCAGTCCACGAATCGCTGAGTGATCGGAGCGTAGGCGTCTATACGGCGGTCGCGCCAGAATGGCCAGTTGCGGCGCACTTCCTCCAGCTTCCGCAGGTCCACCTCGGCCACCAGGATTTCTTCGCGATCGGTAGGGGCCTCCGCAATCACAGTCCCGAAGGCATCGCAGACAAACGAACCACCCCAGAACTCCAGCCCTGCGCCAGGGGCACGGTTGCCGCGAATGTCACCACTCTCCTGGCCCACGCGATTCACCACGGCCACATAGACGCCGTTGGCAATGGCATGGGCTCGCTGGATGGTGCGCCAGGCATCGTGCTGCGTCGTGCCATATTGTTCTTTTTCCGCCGGATGCCAGCCGATGGCTGTGGGATAAAACAATACGCTTGCGCCCTGCATGGCAGTGAGGCGCGCACCCTCCGGATACCACTGGTCCCAGCACACCAGCGTGCCAACCTTGGCGACGTTGGTGTCAAATGCGCGGAAACCCAAATCCCCGGGAGTGAAATAGAACTTCTCGTAGTAGAGGGGGTCGTCAGGGATGTGCATCTTGCGGTAGATGCCCTTCATTGCGCCATCGGTATCAAACAGCACCGCCGTATTGTGATACACGCCGGGAGCGCGCTTCTCAAACAGCGAAGCAATCAGCACAATGCCCTGGCTCCGAGCCAGCACGGAAAGCCTTGTCGTCGTGGGACCAGGAATCGGCTCGGCGAGGTCAAACAGTGCCGCATCCTCGCGCTGGCAGAAATATTGCATCTGGAACAACTCCGGCAGGCAGACGACTTGGGCGCCGCGTCCGGCAGCTTCACGGACCATCTCGGCGGCATGCTCCAGGTTGCGTTCCGGATCAGGCCCGCAGGCCATCTGAATCAGTCCAACTTGATACGTGTCCGCCATTTGCCCCCGAGCCGCCACTAAGAATAACAAACCGCAAAGCAGATGCATGGTTCCATCAGCCTTGCGAATGCGGTCCGAGGTAGATCAGCGCCATGCCTAGCAGCGCAATGCCGGCGCCAGCCATGTCCCAGAAATCCGGCTTCTGGTGTTCTACTACGCGCAGCCATAGTAAGGCGGCGAACACGTACACGCCTCCGTAAGCTGCATAAGTTCGTCCAGCGGCGTGAGGATGCAGCGTCAACAGCCATGCAAACACTCCCAGAATGCCCAGAGCCGGCAACAGCAGCCACGCGGTTTGCTTCTGTCGAACCCAAAGATAGACGAGATAACACCCGGCAATTTCACAAAAAGCCGTTATCAGGAACAGGGAGGCGGCACGGAAGAAGAACATAGGAGTGCAGGGTAAACCGCGCGGCTCTGAACCAACAACAAGACAACAATCTTTACGATGCATCGATTGACGCCAGTTGCGGATACAAGATACTTTGACCGGTTACCCTTCCACCGCAGGGCATGTCAGCATG
>JBFXAV010000217.1:0-5397 GCA_050183935.1 Candidatus Korobacteraceae bacterium
CCAGTGAAGGGAAACACTGTCTAGGGGAAACACGCAGTAGACAATTATAGCAAAGAGTTTATTTAGCCATTTTGTGCAGGTGAGAATTTCGGTTGCTCGCTGCAATACCCGCTTCTTAGAATTCAGAAAGTTGCTGTCTAAGTAAAGGTTTTGTATCCATTCATGGTCTGTAAGCGTCCATTAGACTGCTGAGCACACCTCCACGCACGCCATTTACACTATTGCGAACGAGGGCGCTGTGCCCAGTGGCGTGCTATTGGGCTAGTGTGCGTTGTATATTTTTTTAAGGGGTGGGTTGTTTGCTGTTTAGCCTTCATATTTTCATTTCGTTTCATATATCTACACAGGAGTCTTAGTAAAGGGATGCTCACCGTAGGAGAAGTCTTTCCATCTTTTTCTCTCACCGCCACCGTCAGCACCGACAAGAAGAACGCGTTTCGCACCATCACCGATCAAGATTATTCGGGCAAGTGGAAGGTGTATTTCTTCTGGCCCAAGGATTTCACTTTCGTTTGCCCCACCGAAATCGCCGAGTTTTGCCGCATGAACAAGGAATTTGAGGATCGCGACGCCGTTGTCCTCGGCGGCAGTACCGATTCCGAGTTTGTACACATGGCCTGGCGCACTCACCATGAGGACTTGAAAGACCTTCCATTTCCCATGCTGTCCGACATCAGGCGCGATCTGTGCGGAGAACTTGGCATTCTGGATTCCAGGGCCGGCGTAGCGCAGCGGGCCACGTTTGTCGTTGATCCGGATAATGTGATTCGCTTCGTCATGGTCACCGACTTATCGGTTGGCCGGAACGTGAAAGAAGTTCTGCGCGTTCTGGATGCTCTGCAAACCGACGAACTCTGCCCCTGCAATTGGCAAAAAGGGGAAGAGACTCTCGTGGTCGCCTGATCCAATTTCAACTTCCACTCAACGGCTCATGACCGGGGAAGGTCTCTTCCCCGGTTTGCGGCTTGCCTCGCAAACCAATGGAGCGAAACACTATATGAATCTGGAATCTCTCATCGACACATTGCCGGCTTATGCCAAGGACCTGAAACTGAATCTTTCCAGCCTGCTGCGGCAAACAGAACTCACAGCGCAGCAGGCGTGGGGAACGCTGGTGGCCAGCGCGGTGGCAGCCCGCAACGCGGACCTGCTGCGCATGACCGAGGCGGAAGCTGCTCAACATCTTGCGCCGCAGGCGCTGGAAGCAGCCAAGGGCGCTGCCGCCATCATGGGCATGAACAACATTTACTACCGCTTTCTCCACCTGGCGGAGAATGAGAAGTACCGCACCATCCCCGCGCGTCTGCGAATGAACATTTTGCGAACGCACGGCGTGGATGCCGTGGATTTTGAGCTTTGGTCCACAGCCGTTTCGGCCATCAATGGGTGCGGAAGCTGCGTAAAGGCGCACGAACGTGTACTGCGTGAAAAAGGCCTGCCGGAAGAATCCGTGCTGGCGGCAATTCGCATTGCCGCGGTTGTGCACGCCATTGCGGTTGCGCTGGAAGCAACTCAGGTTGGCGTGCCTGCGGGAGAAGCAATCATAGGCAACTAGCGGGGATACAAGCTATGCTTCGGCACTGGCCTCAGTGACAATGGCGTCCGTCGGAAACGTCGCGTTCGCTCAGGAGATCACGGCTTTTACCAGATTTCGTGGCTGGTCCACGTTGTTGCCGCGGGCAACGGCCATGAAATAGGCGAACAGTTGCAGCGGTACTACCTCCAGAATTGGCAATAGCAGCTCCGAGGTGCGTGGAATCACCACAGTACTGTTTGCCAGTTCGCTGACAATGTGGTCCCCCTCGACAGCCACTGCGATCACCTTGGCACCCTGCTGCTTGATGTCTCGCATATCCGTCAGCGTCTTCTCCCATCGCTGGCGGGAGGCCTGATCGTCCAGATCGCGCGTGGCAAGCACAATCACCACCAGGCGCTCATCCACCAGGGCAAAGGGGCCGTGCTTGATCTCGCCCGTAGGATAGCCCTCCGCATGAACATATGAGGTCTCTTTCAGCTTGAGTGCGCCGTCCATTGCCATGGCATAGTGGATACCGCGCCCAAGAAACATGAAATTCTCGAAAGATTCGTAGTCACGTGCGAGTTCCCGGCATTGTTCCTCAAGCTTCAGGACGAGTGCAATCTTGTCGGGAATCTGCGCAAGTTCCGCCAGGCAGGTTCGGGAGGCCGCGGAATCCAGCGTTCCCCGGGCTTCTCCCAGGTACATGGCAAGCAAATAAAGAACGGTGAGTTGCGCAACAAAAGCTTTGGTGGAGGCAATGCTGATCTCCGGGCCAGCATGGGTATAGAGGGCAGCATCGGCTTCGCGTGCGATGGTGGAGCCAACTACATTTGTGATGGCGAGCGTGCGCGCGCCTTGCGCTTTAGCTTTGCGCAGCGCGGAAAGAGTATCTGCGGTTTCCCCCGATTGGGTGATCACCACGGTTAGCTCATCCCGTCCCGGAACGTTCCTGTGCTCAAACTCGCTGGCGTAGTCCACCTCTACCGGGATGTGCGCCAGTTCCTGAATGATGGTGCGTCCCGCAATACCTGCGTGGCGGCTGGTGCCGGAAGCGGCAATATTGAGCTTGCTGAGTTTTCGAAGTTCTTCCTTTCCAATTCGCACTTCCGCGAATGAAATCTGCGATGCCGTGGCGCCGGTGTACGCCAGCGTGGTATTGCGCATAGCTTCGGGCTGTTCGTGAATTTCCTTGATGAGAAAGTGCGGGAAGCTGCCTTTATCCGGAGTCGCCATAGAATCTTTGATTGTTAGATGCCTACGCCGCGCACGATGGTCTTGATGGCCTGGAGCCCCGTGCCTTGCGGTGCGCCGGCAAGCACAACAATGTCAGCGTCCGCGCCGGATTCGAGCACGCCCTTCCAGGGAATCGTTGTGCCGTTCTCCTGCCGAGTGGCAACGCCCACGACACGCGCCGGATTCAACGTCGCGAGCTGCACAGCTTTGTGAATCCCCCAATCAGCAAACTTCATCACGTTCAAGATGGCATGATCCAGCCGGAGCACGCTTCCGGCCAGCTTTCCTTTATGCAGGCAGCGGGCTCCTTCCACCTGAACCTCAAGCGATCCCAACCGGTAGGATCCGTCGCCCATGCCCGCCGCACTGATGGCGTCGGTGATGAGCACGGCGTTCTCAGGTCCTTTGGCTTGAAGAAACAGGCGAACCACATCCGGGTGGACGTGAATTCCGTCGGCGATGATGTCCGCTGTGATACCAGAGTCGGATAGCACAGAGCCAAGGATGCCGGGCTCGCGGTGGTCGAGGGGCCGCATGGCGTTGAAGGTGTGAGTTGCGTGGCGTGCGCCGCGGATGACGGCAAGTTGCACTGGCTCACGTGCGCTGTCGGAGTGCCCCATGCTCACGCAAACGTTCCTCTTCGCCGCGGCCTGGATCAGGTCAATTGCTCCGGGCAGCTCGGGAGCGACCGTCATCATTCCTATTTGGCCTCGAGCGGCTTGCCACATGCGGTCGAACAACTCGATGGAGGGCGGCTGGATATGTTCCAGTGGATGCACCCCGCATTTGGCATGACTGATAAATGGTCCTTCGAGATGAACGCCCAGCGGCTGCGCCCGAAGTTCGGCGTGTCCCCGACTGGCTCGCTCGATATTGTCTCCAAGCCGCGCAAGGGAGGCGAGCGTGCTCTCCATGGGCGCGGTTACAGTCGTCGGGAGATAGCTGGTAACCCCAGTGCCGACAAGGTAGCGTTCAATACGGAACAAAGCATCATCGCTGGCTTCCATCACGTCATGGCCGCCGCCGCCATGGATGTGAATATCCACCAGGCCGGGGGCAAGAATGCCCTCGGGAAAGTCGGTGACAGTCAGGTTTCGCGGTGTCTCCGCATGCTCGCGAGACTGCACAGCCGCAATACGGCCGTCCTCAATGATCACCAGGGGCAGGAAAACGGCCCGCCCGGAGCTCACGAGCACGGAAGCAGTAATTCCATAGCGAGAATGGGACATGGGAAAGACGGATTGTACCTTGCCGGGCTGCGGCAGCTCTCTCCCACAATGATATAAAGACGGTTTCCATGGCGCCGCAAGAGGCGTCGAACAGGCGAGGGAAGGGATGCAGGATGTTGCGGAGCGTCGCGTACTGCTGTTGAGCAGTTCCCGCGTCCATGGCCAAAGCTATCTGGAGCATGCGGAAGCGACGATCCGAGACTTTCTCCAGAAAGGGGCGCGTGTTCTATTTGTCCCGTACGCGCTCTATGATCACGATGCCTACGCGGAAGTTGCCTGTCCGCGCTTCCGTGCGATGGGCTATGCCTGCGAATCCATCCACCGGAGCGCGGACCCGCATCGGGCGGTGCTCGAAGCTGAAGCTGTGTTCGTTGGCGGGGGCAACACCTTTCGCCTACTCAAGACCATGTACGACCTGCAACTGCTGGGTCTGGTGAGGAATCGGGTGCGGGAAGGCATGCCGTACATTGGCTCCAGCGCCGGGTCCAATCTTGCGTGTCCCACGATACGAACGACGAACGACATGCCGATCGTGGAGCCACCGTCTTTACAAGCTCTTTGCTTGGTGGGGTTTCAGCTAAATCCTCACTACCTCGATTCCGATGCTTCTTCCACGCACATGGGAGAGACACGCGAGCAGCGGCTGCGCGAATACCTGGAGGAGAACCACGTTCCCGTGATTGGCCTCCGCGAAGCGTCTTTGCTGAAAGCCTTAGGAAGTCAGGTTTCTCTGTTGGGGCCCGCCGCGGCACGTGTGTTCCGCCGCGGAGCCGAACCGAAAGAGATGCCATCAGGGAGCGTATTTACCGATTCGCTGGAGATTTAGCTCAGTCAAGAGTCCCCCGCCAAACCTGTGCTACGCGCTTTATAATGGAGTTGCGATTCCGACCGTTTCAGCCTTCGGGACTACCATGGCTGGGATGGCGGTGCTTCCCAGTCTTACTGCGGAGGCCGAGGGTGCTGGTGGAAACGCCTGCGCCTCCCGGGGCGTCCGGCAACGGCGTCCCCCTTGGAAAGGAACCGCTCCCGCCAGGCGCTTTCCGTCCGGCCAGAGCGCGCCCGTTCCCCCGGCTGCATGGTTTCCGTTGACTGGTGAATTCCTGGTGTATTGGCGGGTGATGGAAACTCGTGCATTTAACTGACAAATTCGGACGCGCAATTACCGACCTGCGCATTGCTATCACCGACCGCTGCAACTATAAGTGCGTCTACTGCCGTACCGGGAACGAGGGCGCGCTATACGCGGAGCTCCCGTTCGCCGAATACCTCCGCATGGCCCGGCTCATGGTCTCGCTGGGAATTCACAAGATCCGCATTACCGGAGGCGAGCCCCTGCTGCGCTCAGGTGTGGTGGAGTTTGTTCGCGAGCTTGCGGGCCTGAAGACCACGAGTGGGGATGCTCCGGACATTGCCATT
>JBFXAV010000218.1:0-5382 GCA_050183935.1 Candidatus Korobacteraceae bacterium
AGGTTGTGAGCGCTCATGGGATTGACCTAGTGGTGATGGGATCGCACGGGGCAAGCGGGCTCAAGAAGCTGGCTCTGGGCTCAGTCGCAGAGTCGGCTCTACGGCATAATCCCGCCCCTGTGATGATCGTTGGACCGAAGTGCGAGGGAGCGCCACGGCGGTTTGCCTCGATTGTGTTCGCCACAGATCTCGGAGTCGGCTGCTTGCGACCTGCGCAGTATGCCGCCGCCATGGCCGAGGAGAATAACGCCAGAATTACTCTTTTGCACGTGGTCCCGGAATCCTTTGAGGAGGCTACCGGTTTGATCTCCGAAGAAGAAACCAGGCGCGGGAACGAAGCGATCCGGCGCGAAATGGAAGCCCTGCTGCCCAGCGATGCAGACCTGTGGTCGCGGCCCAGCCTGCGGGTGGAACATGGGACTGTCGACGAACAAATTCTGAAGGTGGCGCAGGACGAGAAGGCCGACCTGATCGTGATGGGAACGCGTGATGGAGGACCGCTCTCAGATCACGCTCCCTGGTCCACCCTATCGAAGGTAATCCGTGGAGCTGCGTGTCCGGTGCTGGCAGTACGAGCGCACACCGAGTGACGTTTTGCGCGAGAAAGCAGGTTCAATCCGATGTTCAAAAGGCCGGAATACCGACGAGTACACACAACTGCCGTGATTGCAGGGTTGATTGCGGTCCTTGCTGGCGGTGTGTCGTGCAGCCCGGGAGGGTCACTCAACGAACCGACGCAAACTTCTTCTAGCGTGAGTTCTGCGACAACCCTCTCCGGGCAGCAGCTCTATCTCGCATACTGTGGCGCTTGTCACGGAGCGGGCGGCAAGGGAGACGGTCCCGCCGCTTCGGCACTGCGTACACCTCCGACTGACCTGACCACACTCGCGGCAAAGAATGGCGGAAGCTTCCCTGAGGAACGGGTTTACCTGGCGGCAAAAGGGGAAAGCGGAACCTCAGCGCACGGAATACGAGAAATGCCGGTCTGGGGGCCGGCATTTCTGGCACAGGAAGCGGGAAACGAGATGGAGTTTGAACGACGTCTGCAAGCGGTCGTCGCCTACATTGAAAGCCTGCAAGTCTCTGTCACGGCCCAGAGAAAAGCAGAAGCCGCGCAAGAACCTCTGGAGCATTAGCCTCGCTGCAAAAACGGCAGAAGAACCAAAACGATCCAGGCAATCAGCAACCAGCGCGGAGGCAGAAATGCCTCGATTTGCCCTGGCATGGCAACGCGCAGGGTCATCCCAGTGTGCGCGGCAACACGCCGGCGTGCGCCAGCTAGAGCATGCCCCCGGTATTGAGGGTAAGGTGATTCAGCGCCATTTCCACCTTCTCAATAGCTTCCTCAAGTTCCGGGTGCGTACCCAGTTTTTCACGTAAGGCTTTGAGGAGGTGGCGAGCGCTTGCAAGCTCATGGGCGACCTTGTTGCTTGTGCTCTCTTCGTACATGGCTTCGACCAGATTCCGTTTCGTCATGGCGTCCCTCCCGTCGATCTTCAGCCTGGGAGTAGCTTGTACCATTCTAGGCCTAAAAGGCTGTGACCGGCGTCACAGGCCGAGCGTGTTTAGCAAATGTGCTGGGGAAAGACAGCGGCACTGTATATGTCCCAGGTGAGGGCACCTGAGGTGGCATGCAGATGGCAGCTACAAGGATTCTGCTTTGCGCGCAACGAGTTGCAGTAGCGCATTCTCAACCAGCTTCAAAGAGACTGTCCAATGGCGGCGGGCTTCGGCCTCTTCGTCGCCATAGCCGAATACATAACAGGTGAAGTAGTAACCCGACTCGGAGTGGCCCTCCCAATCAAAATAGCCACGGCGAATGATGAGTTCCGCCGACGAGGGCAGCTCGGGCGCGCGAACAAGAAGCGCGACAAGCCGGCGAGCCAGTTCTTCATTCGCAGGAAAATCGGAGCGGGTAGAGGAATCGCTGAAGAATAGATCGATATATCCGCCGAACTTGCCGGCCGCGCCATAGATCAGTTCCTCTTCATTTAGCTCAGCGGTAAACCAGACGTCACACTTTGCACTTTGAAGAAGTGAGCGTTCGCCGTTGATGCGAGCCAGAAATTCTCCCAGTTCGGGATAGCGAATGGCTTCCTCAATGTAGAGCAGGAAATCGGGGTATTGGCGGAGATCCCGATAGCGCAGCCCACCGTCGGGAGACTCCCAAGGCACAGTGAGCGTGGGATCCTCGGAACCGAGTTCGATGGTGTAGTCAGCCTGCATCCCAGGGTCGCAACCGGAGCTAGCGTTAGTGTAATCAGAACCGACGAAAAAATCCGACGACCTGGCGCTCCGCCCAAAAACCATCGTAACCGCGTGGAGCGGCGAGAAACCCGCAATGTCCTCCGGCCCGGGTTTCGACAAAGGTCAGACTAGGATTTATGGCAAGGCGCCTCCGGGTTTCGGAGGTGAGATGGATAAAAGGATCATCGGCAGAAGCCAGTACGAGTGCGGGAATACTGATGCGTGGCAACCACGGCGAGGCGCTGGCACGCGTGTAATAGTCGTCAGCGGAAGTGAATCCGAAGTGCGGCGCGGTAACGCAATGGTCGAACTCGCGCATACTGCCATACCAGCGGTTAGCGTCTGGCGCGCAGACTTCAGGATACACGCGCTGCTTGCGGCGCAGGGTGCGACGTACGCTGCGAAGAAAGTTCCATTCGTACAGCCGGTTGCGCCACTGGTGCAGCGCATGCGAGGACTCGATCAGGTCCATGCCAGGCGAGACAGCAGCCACGGCGCGCAGGCCGGCAGGAGTATCCGCGCCCATCTCGCCCGCTAACTTGAGCACCTGATTCCCGCCAAGCGAAAATCCTGCAATCATCACACCCGCCACCCGGTCCTTATCCTCCAACAACTCGCGCGCGACCACCCCAATATCCTGCGACAGGCCGGAATGATAAAGCGTGGGGCCGAGGTGCTCGGTTCCGCCGCAGTTGCGGATGTTCATGCGGACCACATTCATGCCCGCAGCCCAGGCTTTATCGGCGGTCCCGAGAATGTAGTGGGAATGGCTCGATCCTTCAAAGCCATGCACCAGCAACACCGTAAGCGCGGGCCGGGATTGTTGTTGCCAGTGGCAGTGACAAAGCACGCGCACCCGCGGTTCGACCTGGAAGAAGCGAGCCTCCGGCTGGGGCAGTAGGAAGCTACGCGGAAGAAGAGATGCAGCCAGTGTCTGGCGATGCGGCCCACTCAGCCCTAAGCGCGCAGAAAATGGTTCCGGACTCCAGGAGCGAAATACGGACGAGGCTTTCGCAGTAACCAGCGTGGTGATCTCCACAGGCGGGAACGGCTCCCGTTTATAATGATGGCATCGATTGTAGCCGCTGAAAGAACCCAGTTCAGCCGACGGGAAGCTGATGCCTATCTTTGAATATCTCTGCGAAGACTGCAACCGCGCCTTTGAATCGCTGCAAATCGGCTCGCGCGAGCCGGAGTGTCCGCACTGCCACGGACAGCGCTTGAACCAGCAGATCTCGGTATTTTCGGTGGGCGCGCCCCGCAGCGGGGCCACGGCCCCAGCGCCGCAAAGCTGCGGCGCTCCCTCGTGCTGCATGGGTTCGAGCGGGTGTGACAACTAGCTGGAGCTGTCAGCACTCAGTATTCAGCAGTCAACCTATTTGCGGTTGCCACACTCGTGGCTATTGAGCTACTTCTCTCCACACATAGAGCTGTCTACCCCGGTTAGTACACCGCCGCTTCTCCCGGCGGACGAGTCTTCCATCTCCGATGAACCCAGAGCCACTGGCCAGGATATTTGCGGATGTAGTCTTCCAGCACGCGGGTGAAGAGCGCGGTGTTGGCCACCACGTCAGCCTCTTCGTTGCCGGTACGGACAAGAGCGAGCGCAGGCGCGAAGTGGACGCGGTATTTGCCGAGGGCATCATCCCACAGCGTGAATGCGGGAATAACGCTGGCATCGGTGCGCAGCGCAACCCGCGCCAGTCCGGAAGCAGTGCAGGCAGGAACCTTGAAGAATGGGACGAAGATGCCCTGGGGCGGCGTCTGGTTTGTGTCCATCAGAATACCAACAGTCTCACCGGCTTTGGTTGCTGCGAGCAGGCCGCGAGCGAAATCCTGTTTTTCGAAACAGGTATTGCCGTGCAGGGTGCGATACCGCAGCACCATGCGATGGAGAAATGGATTATCCAGCGGACGCACAACAATGCGCACCAGATTGCCGTGCACAGAATGCACGAAGGAGCCGATTTCCCAGCCTCCGAGGTGAGCGGTAAGGAAGAGGATGCCCTTGCCGCGGCGGCGCGCCTTGTCGAAATTTTCGAACCCTTCATAGACCGCAACCTCGGAGACATTCCCGCGGTGGTAATTAGGAAAGCGGCAGAACTCCGCCAGCAACCTTCCGAGGTTGGTAAAGACTTCACGCAGGATGCGACGGCGCTGGCCTGCTGTCTTTTCTGGAAATGCGATCTCCAGGTTCCGCATTCCGACGCGGCGCAGGCGCCCGTGCAGGAGCCTTACGGTTTGCGCCAGGGCAATCGCCATGGCTCGCGCCAGCGAACGGGGCAGCAGCCGAAGTACTGTAGCCAGTAGCCAGACCGGCGCATATTCCAGACGATGTCGCATCAGCAAAAAGGCCGCATGTTTTCGGAGAGACGGGCCGACCGTAACATTCGCTGGAAAGCGCTGTCAATGAAAGACGCGGGAAGCCACTGACAGAGTGTAGGGGATAAGTTAGCCCAGCTTTGGCTTGCTGGAGGCGGACGAGACGTCCGCCCCACCCAAAGCTTCAGGGAATGCAGGTTATTGCGCGGCCGGCGAATCGGAGGCCTGGGCTGCTGGCTCGGCGGGTTGTGCTGCCGAAGTCTCCGCCGCAGGTTGTGCCGCACCCTGGGCTTGCTGTCCTGCCTCGGGCTGCGTGGCTGGAGCAGGAGCCGGAGAATGCTTGCTGAGTGCTGTGAGGAATGGTTGCGCGTCCGAGGGCGCGTCGATTGCTCCGGTGAGGATGGTGCGATACGGGACCATGCGTCCGTAGAATGCGCGGGTGTCATCACGGTCCTGGCGAATGGAAGCTCCATTCAGGGTAATCCCGGCAAAGACGCCGCGTGCCCGTGAGTAAGTCAAGACCTGAGCACGCAACTTCCAATCGGTGGAGCCTTCGGCAAGCCGCCCAACAGGCCCGGCCGCAACCGAAGCATCCGCACCCAGCTTGAACTTGCTCTCCAGCAAGTTGCGCATGCCCTTCTCGTTCATGATGACCATGACCACATCCACGGCCTGGCCACCAATCTGCAACCCGAAGCTGCCGCCTTCCATGCGGAAAAATGCCGGTGCGCTCCAGCCCTTGGGAGTGCGGCAACTAGCTACACCACGCCCGTAAGTTCCGCCCACGATGAATCCGCCCTTCAGCATCGAGGG
>JBFXAV010000219.1:0-5377 GCA_050183935.1 Candidatus Korobacteraceae bacterium
AATCCATGACGTAACACACTACAAGCGTCCTGACGGTACTCCCTTCCCTGCCGAAGACTGTCCGGGTTTGCAAGTCTTGCAAGAAGGGACCGAGCTTCGTGAACAGTTCGACGAGTTCATTCGTCGGGATGGCAGTTTTTTCCCTGTCGTCTACAGTTCGTCGCCTCTGAAACAGGGTGACGAAATAGTTGGTGTCGTCGTTGCGTTCCGCGACGACACGGAGCGCAGAAGAGCAGAACAGGCGCTACGGGAGGGCGAGGATCGGCTTCGTACAGCAACTCAGGCTGCAAAGATGTTCGCCTTTGAGTGGGATGTTGCCACCGGCGCGATCGTGCGCTCGGAAGCTGTGCCTGAGGTTCTTGGGGCAAGAGAGGAAACGAACACCACGATCCAGCACGTATTCTCCAGCGTGCATCCGGAAGACCGGGAGAGCGTGACCGCCGCGATTGACAACCTGAGCCCGGACAATCCCTTTCTTCGTATACGACATCGCATGATGAGCTCCGACGGTTCTGCCATATGGGTGGACCGAACCAGCCGCGGCTACTTTGATGAGCACGGCAAGCTACTGCGAGTGGTAGGGATGGTCATGGACATCACGGAGCACAAACAGGCGGAAGAAGCGCAGCGGCGTACAGAACTTCAATATCAGGAACTCGTAGCAACCATCGATGCAATCGTTTGGAGATGCGACGATCCTAAAGTGTTTCAGTTCACGTTCGTGAGTTCTCAGGCAGAAAAGATTCTAGGCTACCCCCTTGAGCGCTGGACAAACGAGCCCAGCTTCTGGCCGGACCACATGCATCCCGACGACCGCAGTTGGGCGCCGGCGTTTTGCATCAAAGCCGTCGAGGAGCGGCGCCCGCATGACTTCCAGTACCGGATGATCGCAGCCGACGGGCGCATCGTCTGGTTCCATGACCTGGTTCGCGTCATTGAGTATGAGAGTGAGGTCAAGTCCCTGACCGGAATCATGATCGATATCACGCAACAAAAACAGACCGAAGAAGAACTGCGCGACTTCGGCCGGCGGTTGATTGAAGCGCAAGAAGAGGAGCGTACCCGGATTGCCCGGGAACTCCACGACGATATTGGCCAGCGGCTTGCTGTGCTGACCATGTCCTTGGAGTTGGCGAAAAAACGCGCGCAAGGAAGCACCAACGATGTTCTCGAGAAGCTTCGTCAGGAAACTGCACAGATTGCGAGCGATACACAGGCACTGTCCCATGGGTTGCACTCCCCCAGCTTGGATTATCTCGGTATCGCCGTGGCAATGAAGCGGTTTTGTGAAGACTTCTCCCAAAAACAAGACGTTGAGATTACTTTCCAGCACACCGACGTTCCGAAAACTGTACCGCGCGAAATCTCTCTTTGCCTTTACCGAATCCTTCAGGAAGCTGTTCACAACGCAGCAAAGCATAGTGAACAGAAACGTATCGAAGTGCAGCTTCACTGCGCTGACGGCGAGATTCATCTCGACGTTTGCGATTCTGGTAAAGGCTTCGACCTCGTGACCGCAGGGCGTGGGCGAGGCATTGGGCTAATGAGCATGCAGGAACGGGTGCAGTCCATAGGAGGGACACTCTCGATCGAGTCGCAACCCCAGGTTGGCACAAAGGTTCACGCTCGTGTGCCTCTTACGATCGCGGATGTCTCCGGCGATTCCATGGATGCAGCCGACTAAGAAATGGCGCTTCCCATGGCAGCCCAGCCCTCGCTGCTCCAACGATAATGGTCTGGCAGCGATTGCGACTACGCTCCTTTTTTGTTCTCTCTGGTAATTCTGCCAGTACTCGAATCCTTCCAAATTCAGCTTGCATGTAGTTAGAACCGACCACAGGTTCTGTATCCAAAAATACTTTCGTTCCACTCGGGCATACGCAATCCAGAAATGCAAGCTGTACAAAAGGAGAACAGAATGAGTGCTACCCAACACAGCCGCAAGCACCCAGCTGAGACGGATGCCATTCGTCCGTTCCAGGTGAACTTCCCAGTCGCAGAACTGACCGAATTGCGCAGGCGCATCCTGGCCACCAGGTGGCCTGAACGGGAAACGGTTAACGACGCAACGCAAGGCGTGCAACTCGCAACGATGCAAAAAGTCGCCCAGTATTGGGGGACAGAATACGATTGGCGCAAGTGCGAGGCGAAGCTGAACGCTGTGCCGCAGTTCATCACTGAGATCGATGGATTAGACATTCACTTCCTTCACGTCCGGTCGAAGCATGAAAATGCATTGCCCCTCATCGTTACGCACGGTTGGCCCGGCTCGATTATTGAGCAGATGAAAATTATCGACCCTCTTACCAACCCGACGAAACATGGCGCGAGCGCATCGGATGCCTTCCACCTGGTGATCCCCTCAATGCCGGGCTACGGGTTTTCAGGCAAGCCGGCCACGACCGGCTGGGGCCCTGAACGAATAGCACGTGCCTGGATTGTGCTGATGAAGCGCCTTGGATATACGAAATTCGTGGCGCAAGGCGGCGACTGGGGTGCGCTGATCGTCGATATGATGGGGGTACAAGCGCCTCCGGAGTTGCTCGGCATCCACACCAACCTGCCGGGCGCGGTTCCACCCGAAGTTGACAAGGCGGCCTTTACCGGGGCTCCGCCCCCATCTGATCTTTCCGCTGACGAGCGGCATGGGTATGAGCAGCTTGCCTTCTTCTACAGGTATGGCCTTGCTTATCTCCTGGAGATGGCGAACCGCCCACAGACGCTCTACGGAATTGCGGATTCGCCCGTGGGCCTCGCGTCCTGGATCCTGGATCACGACATTCGCAGCTACGAGCTCATCGCGCGCGTCTTCGACGGAAAAACGGAAGGCCTCACACGAGATGACATCCTCGACAACATCACACTCTATTGGCTGACGAATACGGCGGTCTCTTCCGCCCGTATCTATTGGGAAAACAAGTTGCCACTTGTTACACCCAAGGGGGTACACATCCCGGTGGCTGTGAGCGTCTTTCCGGATGAAATCTATACGGTCTCGCGGAATTGGGCAGAGCGGGCGTATCCCAAACTCATCCATTACAACAAGCTCGACCGAGGCGGACACTTTGCCGCTTGGGAACAGCCACAACTCTTCTCGGAAGAAATGAGAGCAGCTTTCCAATCGCTGCGTTTCGGCATAGCGAAGTCGGCCGCTTGATTTCAGCGTAGAACGGCCTATTCGGTACGACGTAAAGCCAAGCCACAGTTGTCGCCGCTAGTGCAATGGCCCTGGCTTGGCCTTGCTTGACAATCTAACCGGTACAAAACTTGCTGCAGGAGGTGTCGTTAGCTCGCTTCGAGCTCATCCATGGAATCGGGGCAGAATCGTCGCCTCCGAGCGCCTGCTTGCTTCACGCTCAATACGGCATTTTCCGCTTCTGAAATTCGCGGGCCTTATTGGTGCGCACGGTGTTGTTCCCGGCGTGGGTGACCCTGACTCCTGCTTTGATCAGGTCGATTACGTTGTCATCAGTGCTCGAGTGCAAGGGAGCAATGTTGTTCGCCATCATGGCCTTCATAATCCGGGTTCGCGCTGCTTCCAGTTCGGGATCGCCCGTAGGAGGCAAGCCCATGGTACTGGCACTCACGGCGCCCGCGCGCCCCACAGTGCCGCTTCGTCCATGAATCTGCTTTAAGTAGTCCAGCCCCTTGATCGACATCGATTGATCTGTCGGCCCCCATTCTCCCCATGCAATCCCCTGAACTTTGGTGATTTCATCAATGTTGGGCAGCACGTGCTTATCTTCCATTTTGAGCGACAAAATCAGCTCGCCGTTGGGATTCATGGGCCAGGGATCTGCCTTCTCGGTGTACTCGATGGTGGAGACACCCCATATCCGCGCAGGAAAGGCCTGCCCGCCATTTCCCCGAAGGCCTTCGGCAATCTCTTGATCCTTCAAGCCTGGTCGTGAGAATTGATATCGCGCACACCGCACGAACTCACGGACCACCTCGGCGTTGCGTGCATGGATCAGCATGAGCCCGTGCACACCCGAGCTCAGGATTTGTTCCACCACCCAAAAATTGGCACGAACCGAAACTGCATCAATTCCTATGAAGGGCGTGGTAACAATCACTGTTGGAGTTCTGTGGCCGCTCTTCGTTGGTCCACCGTCTACCAACCCCTGCATGAACTCGCGCAAACGGAGGAAATCCACCGGGCCGTGCTCCATCTCATATTGGATCAGATCGGCATGGTGCTGGGCCAGCTTCTTCCCTTCTTCGTAGCCTGCGCCGGACACATTGACATCGAAGACCGTTTGCCCGTCTTCAAGTAGTTCGATCATTTTGTTGATGCGCCGCGGCTTGTAGTTGGGATCCCCACCTTGCGCCCATAGAGTTGAGGTGGTGGCCAGTATGAGCCATGCAACAAGTCTTGCAGTGATCTTCCATCTTATTGTTCGCGTCATGCCAGCTCCTGAGGTCGGACTTTGTTTGTGCTCGGTTCGCAGACTGAAGCGTTGGATATTGGGGTGGTACTTTTATGACATTTGTGCCCTTCGGTCAAGCTCAGCAGCGGTCCGGTGTTCCCATACCGCAGGCGTGCAACAATAGCGAAAGACAACTTCCAATGGAAGGCCCGCACCCAACTGAATATGAAGCCAAAGAATACGATCTGCCTCTGGTTCGATAAGGACGCGCACGAAGCGGCGAAATTCTACGCTGCGACCTTTCCCAATAGTGCCGTAACCGCTGTTCACAAAGCGCCCAGCGACTACCCGAGCGGCAAGGCCGGCGATGTGCTGACGGTGGAGTTCACCATCCTGGGCATTCCCTGCCTCGGACTTAACGGCGGCCCGGAGTTCAAGCACAGCGAGGCCTTTTCCTTCCAGATCGCCACGGAGAATCAAGAAGAGACGGATCGCTACTGGAACGCCATCGTCGGCAATGGTGGCCAGGAAAGTCAGTGCGGATGGTGCAAGGACCGCTGGGGCCTCTCCTGGCAGATTACTCCGCGCGCGCTTACCGACGCGCTAGCCGCTGGTGGCGGCGAGGCCAAGCGTGCCTTCGAAGCGATGATGCCAATGAAGAAGATTGACGTTGCCACCATCGAGGCAGCGCGGCGGGGCTGACGGTAGCGAACAATGGCAGGACAGTTCCTACGAAACCCTCACCACCAGCCCACCCGCGTCTTTCCTGTCGCCATTTTTCTTGGGTTGCCGTCCCGATTCCGGCAGAGAACCCGATAAAAAAATCGTCCGCACAACGCCACAACTTGCATCCAAATAGTTGAATACCCAAGGCTTGCGGTTGGCGCTCCTAGCCTGGGCGCCTGCTCTACCAATTTCAAAGCGTAATAGAAATAATGAGGTGTTTTGGGCTTTCCCCAGGAGAGGCTGCATGGCTGACGGCGTTTCCATCGACGATGTGATACCGC
>JBFXAV010000220.1:0-5372 GCA_050183935.1 Candidatus Korobacteraceae bacterium
ATCCCTAGGTCGCTGGTTCGAGTCCAGCCGCCGCCACCAAGATTCCGGTCAGCACCACAGGTTGTGCTGGTGCTGACGGCTCCTACCTGAAATAGAGCTGGTCCGTAATGACCTAGGGACTGCGCTCCTTAGGTCGCATGACAAGGGATATGTGTTCCTTATTCTCGTGCTGCGCAGCTCGGGCATTTTAGTCTCCGACAGGCGCCACGGGAACGTGTTGGCGCAATGACTTCCGCCGCTCTTCTTCCTCTTTGACGCTCTCCTTCAAGAGAGACACAAGCTTGCCAGGGGAATCTGCACCCGCTGACCAGAGCAGTTCGTCGCTTTTAGGATGCACCACTCGGATTTGCAACGTCCCCGAATGTTTTTCAGGCAGAAACGCATTGCCCGGAATCTTTTCTGGACGCGGATTCGCTGAAAGCACGATTACCAGATCAGCGTCCTTTCTTGAGGACACCGTACGGAGCCGGTTCCATCTTTTGAGAGCGCTAGCGAACTGTTCAAAGTGTTTCGCCGTGGCGCCATCATTTAATACCCAGGCCGTCCTTGCGTCGAAAATCACTGGGGATAAAGACCCCTGATCTGCGAGCAAGGTGGTGCAGGCAAGTCCAAAACCGATCCAAAATAAGAGTCCGGCCCGAAGTCCGGCATTGCGACCTTCCATACAACAGCTCTCCTTAGGGAAGACCCCGCGGGAGTGTCCGCGAGCCCGATACTGAACGGATGCCTGCGGCCGCCAGAATGCCGCCCAGGAAATAGTCCTGATGCAATTTCTCTTGGGTGGTGTTGGATGCGCATGGTCCTGGTGATTGTGGCTGGACGCCGCAGTGATTCGGCAGGCTGAGCCCGAATTGGTGTGCTGGAGATTCGCTAGGCTACATGGTGGGGCCGGTCCAGGCACTCGCGAACGAAGGTGCGCAACTGCCCGACGGTGAAAGGTTTTTCCATGGTTGAGAGGCCGTAAGTATCGCCTGGGTACTGGCTCAGAACATCTTCGAGGTACCCGGAAACCAGAAGAATTGGAATCGCGGGATATAGCTTGCGCACCTGCTTCGCGAACTCCACTCCATTGACTTCCGGCAGGACCACGTCCGTGATTGTCAGGTTCACGCGGCCCCCTTCGCGCCGGATGAGTGCAAGTCCTTCGCTGGCATCTGTCGCTTGCAAGACCCGGTAACCTTCCGTCCTAAGAATTTCACAAGTCACGGCGCGAACAGAATCGTCATCCTCCACAACCAGAACTACACTCTGAGTATCTTCTTGCATTGCCTTAATCCCTCGATTTCAGGGTCTTTTCAGTGTGATGCAGGATTGGATGCAGAGACTGTTATCTGTGCGGTTACTGCAGGGCATGGCCGTTCCGAAATGCAACCCACTGCAACGGACGGGAGCTGGGAAAGCAAACAGCCCGCCGGTTTAGGCGGGCTGTTTTGGTAATTAGAGCATTACCTGCCTGAATCGGATCGTTTATCCAGCGTGTAGTAGTCGTAGGTGAGATTCCAGGTGAACTCCTTGCCTGGGTCAATCGTCATTGCGTTGTAGGGTTCAATACAAAGCGTCGTCCGGATGGACCAAAGCACAAGGTTCGACATGGGACGATCCGCAGTCACTCTATATCCGGCGCCAACTTTGGTGCTTTCCACCCGAATATCGTAGTCAGAGGCCTTGTCGCTGAAGCCGCTAAAGCGCCCACTCAATCGGTCGGTTTTCTCCAAAACCTTGCGATAGCGAATCTGGTTGCCGCGAATCTCTCCCAACTCCGGGTTCAACGGACGCCCGCCCGCTGCCTGAAGCTCGAAAGGAAACGTCAGAACAAAATCCGGTCCCGGTGGTTGTTTGTCCAGGGTGAGAAAGTTGTGGTTGTACACGGTGCTCACAATCTGCTTTTTGCCGGTGTTGCGCAAGCTGTGCTCAATGACCATCTGGGGTCTGCCCTTTACCAACCGGACGACCTTGCGGTACATGTACCCGTAGCCGCTCGAGGGATCCGTAAGCGTCTGGGTGAATTCCACCGAGTCACGAGTCTTCTTGGTCATCCAGTTGCCTGGGTCCACGATTTCATAGGGTTTGGAGTGGTCATAGCGGTCGGAGTTATTCGGCTTGCGGAGCACCCCAACCCCAAACTTGATAAACGTTCCGCCGGGTGCAGCTTCTTCCCAACCGAGCGCGGCTCCGTTGGTGCCGAATTCCTCGGCCGGGCCGACCATCGCAGTGAAGGGAGCGTTAACGACTTCTGGACCCGTAATGTCCAGGTCATAGACATCGGGATCGATGCTTCCCCACCACACCCCATAGTATTCATGTCCCTTGTACTGCAGGCTGGCAATTGCACCGGACCAGTCGAAGCGAGTGGTGCGATAGAAGCCATCGCGCGCGTTCGGCAGATAAATTTTGGCCTGGATTTCTCCGTTCCTAATCTCGGCAACTGGAAAGTCCTCTGCAAACGCAGGCAGCACAAAGGTCAATCCGAGAAGCGCAACAGAAAGTGATCGTACAAGGTTCATGAATTGCTCCTGAATCAACAAAGAGCCTCGCATTCTGCGGTGAAATCAGAGCACGGATATTCCTCTCATTAGTCGGTGGGTTTCTTGTCTAGGGTGTAGTAGTCGTACGTGAGGTTCCAGGTGAACTCCTCGGCGGGATCAATGGTCATGGAATTGTAGGGCTCGATGCAAAGCACAGTACGGATAGACCATAGCGCAACATTCGTAAGCGGACGGTCCGCAGTCACTCTATATCCGGCGCCAACTTTGGTGTTTTCCACGCGAATATCATAGTCAGAGGCCTTGTCGCTGAAGCCAGTAATCCGTCCGCTTAACTGATCGTCATTTTCCAACACTTTGCGATAACGAATCTGGTTGCCGCGAACCTCCCCCAACTCCGGATTCAGCGGACGTGGGCCCGTCTGAACGTCAAAAGGAAACGTCAGTACGAAGTCCGGTCCTGGCGGCTGTTTATCCAGGGTAAGGAAGTTGTGGTTGTACACGGTGCTCACAATCTGTTTCTTGCCGGTATTGCGCAGGCTGTGCTCGATCGCCATTTGCGGCTTGCCTTTGGCGAGCCGGACAACCTTGCGATAGAAATACCCGTATCCACTGGGGGGATCGGAAAGCGAGTGAGTGAACTCGATAGAGTCACGGTTTTTCTTAACCGTCCATTTGCCACCGTCTACGATTTCATAAGGTTTGGAGCGGTCGTAGCGATCGGAGTTGTTTGGCTTGCGGAGCACCCCAACGCCAATCTTGATGAACGTTCCGCCGGGCGCGGCTTCTTCCCATCCGAGCGCTGCCCCATTGGTGCCGAACTCCTCGGCCGGGCCGACCATGGCAGTGAAGGGAGCACTGATTACTTCCGGACCCTTGGCGCTGAAGTTGTACATCTCGGGATCAATCTTTCCCCACCACGGGCCGTAGTATTCATGTCCCTTGTATTGCAAGCTGCCAATTGCTCCCGACCACTCGAAGCGGGTGGCGCGATAGAAGCCATTGCGCGCGTCCGGCAGATAAATTTTGGCCCGGATTTCTCCATTCGTAATCTCAGCAACGGGAAAGTCCTCTGCAAAAGCAGGGAATGTGAAGGCCAATCCGAGAAGCGCAACAGCAACTGATCTTACAAGGTTCATGAATTCTCCTGAATAGACAGGCAAAGCGGGTCGCATTATATGATGAAAATCAGTGACAGGAATATGTGTATTCCTAGTGTTTTGGAATCATTTCATCTCAAGGAGCTAAATACTTGCTACCTACACGCGGCTACGCCACCCACAAACCTACGTCACAGCTAGAGCCTTTTTCGTTTGAGCGTCGCGACCCCAAACCCAGTGACATCCAGATCGAGATTCTTTATTGTGGGGTCTGCCATTCGGACATACATCAGGCGCGTGACGAGTGGGGTGGATCGCTGTATCCCATGGTCCCTGGCCATGAAATCATCGGCCGTATAGTGAGCGTTGGCAGCGCGGTTACAAAATTCAAGCCTGGTGATACCGCCGGTGTGGGCGTGTTTGTCGGCGCCTGCGGCTCATGCGTGAATTGCAAAGCGGGCGAGGAGCAGTATTGCACGGTCCACCTGGTACCTACCTACAACGGTACGGAACTGGATGGAAAGACGCTGACTTTTGGCGGATATTCCTCGCAGATTGTGGTGGACCAGAAATATGCATTGAGAATTCCCGCGAGCCTTCCCCTGCCCAATGCCGCCCCGCTGCTCTGTGCGGGCATCACCACGTATTCTCCGCTGCGCCGCTTTGGGGCTGGTCCTGGCAAGCGTGTGGGAGTGGTTGGCCTGGGAGGACTCGGTCACATCGCCGTAAAACTCGCTGCCGCCATGGGCGCAGAAGTCACAGTATTCAGCACCTCCAAGGCAAAGCAGAAGGATGCTGCATCCCTTGGCGCCAGCCATTTTGTGGTGACCAGCGATCCGGATAATCTTAAGCCCCTGGCTAGCCAATTTGATCTGATCGTAGATACCGTTTCAGCCCCGCACGACGTGAACTGCTTCCTGAATTTGCTGGGGAAGGAATCGGCACTGGCGCTGGTGGGATTGCCGGAGACTGCCCTTGCTGTGGATGCCTTCTCCCTAATTACTAACGGAAGAGTGTTTGCTGGCTCCATGGTGGGCAGCATGCGCAAGACGCAGGAGATGCTGGATTTCTGCGGACAGCACAATGTGAGTGCAGACATCGAGCTGATCCCGATACAAAAAATCAATGAGGCGTACGACCGCACGGTTCGCGGCGATGTGCGCTACCGCTTCGTGATCGACATGCAGTCGCTGTAAGGAATGCCTCTTTATCTGCTTAAGCGGGCAGCCTCGGCTTTGCTTGCGCGGCTTCCGAACAGGAGCCGGTCCAGGCTGTAGGCTCCCGCGCCGGTGGTGAAGAAGAAAAGAAAAAGGAAACAGTAAAGTGCCGCAAGCTCACCGCCATTCTGGACCGGCCAGAAACCGCGGGGAAAATGCGACATGAAGTAGGCGAACGCCATTTCTCCGGAGGCGATGAACGCCGTCACGGATGTGAACAGCCCCACCATGATCAGTAACCCGCCAATCAGTTCAATATAGCCCGCTGCCATCCGCAGGCCGCCGCCGGTAACAGGATTTCCGTACCCGCCCAGAATTTTCTGCATTCCATGGAACGAAAACAAACGGCCGGAAACTACGCGCAACATAGCGAAAGCAATGGACTGCCACGAATTGAAAGCCAGAGACCGGTAAGCAGCAAACATAGACGAAATGTACCTTTCGAGTCTGACGTGGACCAGAGCAATATCACTGCTATGTCAGGGTAAGACGCGGCAGGCGCGAAAAGGAAAGTGCCTATTTTGCCAATCCGCGTTACGACGCTACTCCACCGGGCCGGAACTCCGCATAAA
>JBFXAV010000221.1:0-5358 GCA_050183935.1 Candidatus Korobacteraceae bacterium
ATCTTCGGTGAGTTCTTTTTCGTTAACCATCGAACCTGATCCGGGCCGGGGGGGATTGGAAGGTTCCGTTGCCTGCGGAGCTGCGGAACTGGACTGCGGCTCGGTTGATGTTACTTGCTCGGTCCCAGACACACCCTGAGCTTTGTTGTCTACAGGCTCAGCAGTCTGCGTTTGGGAAGGCGATTCGTTGTTGTGATCTGTGCGTTCTTCAAAAACCATAGTTTGTCCACCCATCGCATTCGGCATTGCCGATGGGGACCACGTTGTTCTGGCGGACAGCTGGCGTGGGTCGTCAGGATGATTATGCCCGCCTGGCGGGCTGGGACAATCCAGCGGCCGGATTCCTGCGCGCCCGAATGAGCACAGAGGAACCCATTGACTATAGCAACCGCTTGCGAACGGTGTCAAACCCGGTTCCCATACCTTGTGGTTCCGTCGCGGCCTCGCCTATTGTACGAAGTTTGCGCCGGAATAGCGCGCAAATTCCCGCAGAATCTCCCAATTTTTATCGCCGGTTCACAGTTCTCTTAGTCGCCAAGCTTAATCCCAAACCGTGTTTGTGCCAAAAATGCCGAGCAAGAACGTCGGATGCTACCCTCTTGCCATGGATTACCTGTGGACTCCGTGGCGTTACGCCTACGTAACCACGGCGGACAAGATCGAGGGCTGCTTATTTTGCCGTACCCGGGATGAGAGTGATAACCGGAAAGCCATGGTCATCTGGCGAGGCGAGCACTGCCTGGCGATGCTGAATGCTTTTCCTTACTGTTCTGGGCATATTCTGATCGCGCCCTACGAGCACGTCGATCAACTCGACAAATTGGCGTCGGCCGCCGCCCGGGAAATGATGGACGTCATGCAGCGGATGGAAACTGCGCTGCGCCAGACCTATCTTCCGGATGGCATCAACTTCGGCATGAACCTGGGTCGCGCGGCCGGAGCAGGAATCGCCCAGCATATTCACATGCACGGCATGCCCCGCTGGTACGGCGACACCAGCTTCATCACCACAGTCTCAGAAACTCGCGTGCTGCCGGAGGCTCTGGATGTCACGTGGGAGAGGCTGCGAAAGGCGATGAAAAGAAGCATTAGCGTTTAGCTGTTTAGCATTTAGCCACTTGAGCCATAGAAAGTTGCCCAGAAGCATGGAACAGCTGGCAGCTACTCAGACGTACAATCCTTTGATGGCACGCATATGGAAAGAGCGGTTCGATTCCGTAAAACACAGCGGCGTTGTACTGGACCCTGCGGAAGACACTCGCGAACCGATCGCTCGGCACTACAAACATCCCACGCTGACGCCACATGAAGTCCTATTTGTCCGTGTGTGCTCGTTCACCTTCCGTTTCGATAGCAAGCAACAGATCGAAAGGGTACTTGAGTACTACGAAAAGAAGACAGTTCCCAGCAGCATAATCCCGGAATCTGTAATGGGAGCTGCCGATCATTGGGAAGTAGAACGATGGTTTGAAAAGTTACCGCTCTACCTACGAGAGGAGCCGAAACGTCTGAAGGTCGTCAAGGCTCTACGCGAAGCGCTAAGTTTTTTTGATAGGTAAAATTCTTTCAGGCTCGTAGCCGCTAATCGCTAACAGCTTTCAGTGCCTATGCTCCTGCCCTGCCTGCTTGACCTGCCCCACCGGAACTACGCATCCGTGAGCTACGTCGCAGACCACATGCTCGAACTGAATTGTGGTGTGGTGGATATGAAATTTGTCCAGCAGTCGCTGCCGCACCTCGCGCAGAATGGCTTCACTTTCTGAAGGCGGGATATCCGCAATCCCAATGTGGCAAGAGAGTGCGTGGGTATCGCTGCCCAGCGACCAAACGTGCAGGTCATGAACTTCGTTCACGCCGGCAATGGCCGTGATTTCTCTGGCGATCGCTTCCAGGCGAATCCCTTTGGGCGTGCCCTCCAGCAGGATGTTCAGCGACTCGCGAATAATTCCCACCGAAGACCACACAATCAACCCAGCAATCAGGAAGGAAAGCGCCGGATCGATCCAAACCTTGCCAGTCCATGCAATCGCCCAGCCGCCGAAGATCACCGCTAGTGTTGTAAGCGTGTCCCCGATTTCGTGCAGGAAGGCGCTGCGCACGTTCAAGTCACGCCGCCCGCTATAGAGCATGATGGAAATGCCGCCGTTGATTACCACGCCAGCGGCCGCAACCCAGATCATGATGTCCGCGTCGACCTGCGGCGGAGCGTACAGGCGATGAATGGCCTCGTAGCAGATGTAAACCGAGATTCCAACCAGGGTGAGGGAATTTACGAAGGCCGCCAGCACTCCGGCACGGTGGTAGCCGTAGGTCTTGGTGGCGCTGGGCGGACGCTGGTGCCAGTACACCGCCACTGAGGAGAGCATCAGGGCAAAGAAGTCGCTGACGTTGTGCGCGGCCTCTGAGAGCAGGGCCAGACTGTGCGCGCGCAGCCCTGCCACAACCAGCAGGGCAATGTAAAGAATCGTGACCAGCATGGAGACGCGCAACACACGCGCAGTTCCCGCCGGTGGCCCATGATCGTGGGCGTGCATGAGTCCAGTCTAGCTAGGTATGCAGGGTCCAGCAAGAAAGGCGGGAACGAACCAGAAACAAACGGAATCAGGAGCGCCCTCAGGCGATGGCGTTGATCTCAGGCGCCGACCACACACGCTCCAGCCGCAGCAGCTTCTCTTTGATCTCCATTCCCCCTCCGTAGCCGCACAGCGAACCGTCGGAGGCGATGACGCGATGGCAGGGCACCACGATGGGAATGGGGTTGCGGTTGTTCGCCATGCCGACGGCGCGAAACGCCTGCGGGCTACCGATGGCCAGGGCTATGTCAGCGTAGGATCGGGTTTCCCCGTAGGGAATCTCCAGCAATGCGTGCCAGCAGCGCTTTTGGAACTCAGTGCCGCGCAGGTCGAGAGGGAAGGTGAACTCCTTTTTCTCTCCCAGGAAATAGTCTTCCAGTTCGGTACGGTACTGGCGAGTGCGCTCTTCGGATTCTTCCCAGCAGATCCCTTCTGCCGGACGGCGGCTACCGGGCTTCGAGCCGAACTCCACTGCCATCAGGCCATATTCGGAAGCCACTACGGTCAGTGGTCCAACTGGCGACTGCCACGAACAGTAGTAAAGCGTTTCCATCCTGGGATCCCCAAAAGGCATGCAGCCCACGTTGCGAAGCACACATGCTAACTCCCAGCTCTGAATGAGGACACAAAAAAATGCCTCCCCGAAGGGAGGCATTTGGGTACGTAGTCCTAATGGTTACTGCGCTGGCGGAGCCTGGAGCGGCTGGGCCGACGACAGTTGTTCCAGATCGTTCTTCAGCAGGCTGATCTCCACCCGCGGGCTCTTGCTGGCAGCAGCGTCGGCCGTCTGGGATGGAATGTTTCCCACTCCGATCACTCGCAGGCGATACAGCGGCACGTCGTAGTTCACAACCAGGTAACGGGCCACGGCTTCTGCCATGCGCTCCGAGGTTTCAATGCCGGTGGTTCCACGGCTCGGCGAGAAACCCTGCACCTGAATGACGTATCCCTTCTGGTCCGCGAGCTGTCCGGCAAGCTGGTCCAGGGCCTCCTTCGCCTGATCGCTCAGCGCACTCTGTCCGGAGCGGAAGCGAATCTCAACCTGCGTTACCGGCTTGTACTGGTCGAAGTTGGTCACAATCTGCTCAACCGTCTGCAGGCGGGTGTTCGCCTGGGTTGCGGTCTGCTGTGCCATCTGCGCCCGGTTGCCGGCCTGCACGGCGTTGTTGTTAGCTTCCGTCGCCTTGGCCGAGGCCATCTTGATGCCTTCCTGCGCGCGCGAATCCACGTCCTTGATGTTCTTGGCGTTGGCCGCGGTCAGCTCATCAAGCTCGTTGGTGCGGTCGGCAATCGGCTGAAGCTGCCGGTTTACATACTTTTTGCGTGCAAACGGATTCAGCTTGCCCCAGAAGCCCTGACGGGTTTCCAGTTCCAGCGGCTGCCGCGTGCTGGTGCCCTGCTGGGCTTCCGTCTGCGTGGCTGCTGGTTGCTGTGCATCGGTCTGCGCGGGGGAGGGTTGCTGCTGTGCCACTGCCGGAACCATCAATGTGGCCGCGAGCGGCAGGGCAATCAAAATGCGGCTCTTCATATTCGGAATCCTCCAATTTTGAGCGTCCGGCCTGCTTGGCCTGATGAATTCCGCGACGTTTAGGCGCGCGGTAGCTTGTTTCGCTCTGTCCTGTATCTAATCACGTCGATTGCCAAACCGGGAAGGCATGGATTTATCGGTAAGCTGTTGAAAATAAATGATTGAACAAAGTAAGGTACCTCCTCCCGGTAGGTAGGAACGAACTGGGGTTAGGTAATTTTGATAGGGGGACCCTTCGCTTCGGAGGTACTCCGTCAGTTCTGTCTCTTACAACCTGCGCAGCCGCTGGTACTGGTGTTGGATATAGCCATCGGTCATGCCTGCTATGTAGTCGCAGACCACGCGGTGCAGGCTCTCGCGCTCGGCCTGTGCACGATAGCCCTGGGGAAGGGCCTCTGGATGCTCCATCCAGTATTCGAACAATTCTCGTACCACCTGTTCGGCTTCGGTCTTTTCGCTTTCAATTTCCGGACTGAAGTAGAGATTCGTGTAGAGGAACTCTTTTACCCGGCGGCGTCTGGCATCCACCACGGGACTGAACCCTGCCAACCGCTCCGGATAGGCGCGCACATCGTCCACGGACAGAACCCCGGACTCCGCCACCCGCGCTGCGGTGCTGGTGATCAGGTCAGTCACCAGCATGTCCAGTAAGCGTTTCAGCGCTTCATTGAACTTCAACTTCTCGCGCGCACCGGGATAGGCCTGCTCGGCTTCCGCGTAGAGGCGCTCAAAAATCGGAATCCCCCTGCGAATCTGATCCAGGCTGAGGATGTGTGCTTCATAGCCGTCATCGAGGTCGGCGGCGCTGTAGGCGATCTCGTCGGTGAAGTCGATAAGCTGGGCCTCCAGCGGAGGCCGCTGGTCGAGCAGGTATTCCTCAATGGCAGGGAAGTGGCGGACGTCCCAGTCGCGCGAGTGCTTGATTATTCCCTCGCGCACCTCAAAGGTGAGATTCAGCCCGCGAAAGGCAGCGTAGCGGAGTTCGAAGTCCTCCACGATGCGCAGCGCATGCAGGTTATGGTCGAAGAAGTCGCCGTGCTCGCGCATCGAGCTGTCGAGGGCCTTCTCTCCGGCGTGCCCGAAGGGCGGATGCCCCAGGTCGTGTACCAGTGCTAGTGCTTCCACCAAATCCACGTTGAGGCGTAGCTGGGCCGCAATCGTTCGGGAAATCTGCGCAACCTCAATGGTATGCGTCAGGCGGTTGCGGAAGTGATCGGAATAGCGGCGCGTGAAAACCTGGGTCTTGTTCTCCAGGCG
>JBFXAV010000222.1:0-5342 GCA_050183935.1 Candidatus Korobacteraceae bacterium
GGTCAAACTTCGGGCGCCACTGCTTAGCAGCGTCAGCGAATCCGAAACGGGGGACTGATATTTCCGAAGAGTCGTACTCAGGTTACAGCTCGCAGCAACTGTGTTTTTCAGTAGCGAATGACACTCCCTACCGACTTCGATCTGTACGTAGCCCGCCTGCTGGCACGCCCCTTAGGAAGCAGCGATCTGTTTGACTATGGAGTGCAGAGCGGCATTGCCAACGGCGTGTTTGGCGGGCTATGGTTCGCGGCTGCGTTGTTTGTCTGGTATGCGCGTTTGCGATCAGAAGAGGAAGCTTCGTTTCGGCTCTTCTTGCGAACCGTGCTTGCGGGATTCCTTGCCGTGCTGTTGACTCTCGTCGCTGCCCAAGGGCTGACTTCCATTGCCCCTATCCATCACCGCGACCTCATCGGATTGTTCCCCGAGTACATGACGCGCATGCCGGTACGTAATTCATTTCCCAGCCAGTCGACCGCGATTTTTGTGGCCACCGCTCTGGGCATACTTGCGTTTCGGCGCTGGCTCGGCATAAGTCTTCTGGTGGCGGCATTCGTCTTGGGGTCGCTCTCCAGAATGTACGTCGGAGGACATTTCCTTTCTGACGTCCTGGCGGGAGCAGCTTGCGGCCTTGCGGGCTTCTTCCTGGCGTTGGCTGTGAACCGCGTGGCTCCTCCGGTTCCGGTAGCCTTCAGACCCGGCGGAGGCCGCGAGTGGATCACTTCACTGGGGGCCTTCCTTTGGATTCTTGAGATTGCAACCAACTTTCAGCATATTGTCTGGCTCCAGCGTGCTCTGAACGTCCTGCGCACTGGCATATTGCCTTGGTAACACTTTTGGCCGGCAATGAATTTCACAAAAATTGCAAAAAAATGTTTCAAGGACGGGAGGATGTCGCCTCATTACAGCTATCATCACCTTCATTAAAACTTTCACATTGTAAGGTTATACTATAGATAGTAAGTGAGTTATACGTAAGTTAATTGAGGTGATATGGATCGCGAACCCTGCCATTACCCCGGTAACCCGATGGCAGTGCAATTGCATTTTCATGCGCAACAGTTGTTAGTATCTTGTAGCTCTCAACGGAAGGGTGCTTGTGAAAGTAGTCATTCTTGCTGGTGGTCTTGGGTCGCGGCTCTCGGAAGAAACCCATCTTAAGCCGAAGCCCATGGTAGAGATCGGAGGCCGTCCGATTCTCTGGCACATCATGAACATCTATGCTGCCAATGGTTTCAATGAGTTCGTAATCGCGCTTGGCTACAAAGCTGAGGTTATCAAGCACTACTTCCTGAATTTTTACGCTCTGAACAGCGATATCACTGTCGATCTCGGGAGCGGGGCAACCACCATCCATGACTCCGCCGAGCGGCCCGACTGGCGCGTTCACCTGATCGATACCGGATTACACACCCAGACGGGTGGCCGCCTGAAGCGGCTGGCAAGCTGGCTCACCGACGAAACGTTCATGTTCACCTACGGCGATGGAGTTGCCGACGTGGACCTGCGCCAGGTGCTGCAGTTCCACCGCTCCCACGGAAAGCTGGCGACCGTGACCACGGTTCCGTCGCCTTCTCGTTTTGGCCGTATTGGCTTTCAGGGAGACGCCATCACCGACTTTTATGAGAAGCCGCAGGCCAATGAAGGCTGGATTAACGGCGGATACTTTGTCCTGAACCGCATGGCGTTGAACTACATCGATGGCGACGAAACTGCGTGGGAACGCCAGCCCATCGAACGCCTTGCCCGTGCCGGCGAGCTTCAGGGATACCGCCACCACGGCTTCTGGTCGTGCATGGATACGCTTAAGGAAAAAAATATGCTGGAGGAGATGTGGGCAGGCGGCAAGGCTCCCTGGAAGGTATGGAGCCGTGAGTCTGTGGCGACGGTGACTGCATGAAGATCTTAATCACGGGCAACATGGGTTATGTGGGACCGGGTGTGGTGCGGCAACTGCGCGCCGCCTGGCCGGACGCCGTTCTGGTGGGGGTGGATACTGGGTTCTTTGCGCATTGTCTGACCGGCGCCGCGCACTTGCCCGAGGCCGCGCTGGACGTGCAGCACTTCTGCGACGTGCGTCATCTCCCAGAGTCGATGCTCGACGGAGTGGATGCCATCGTCCACCTGGCTGCGATTTCGAACGACCCTATGGGCAAGCTCTTTGAGGATGTGACCCTGGACGTGAATTTCCGTGCCAGTGTCCGGCTGGCGGAATTGGCGAAGAATGCAGGCGTGCGTGCGTTCGTCTTTGCGTCTAGTTGCAGCGTCTATGGTTTCGCTGACGACCGTCCGCGCACAGAAAGCTCTTCGGTAAACCCGCTGACTGCCTATGCGCGCTCCAAGATATTTACCGAGGAGGCCGTCGAAAAGCTCGCCAGCGACTCCTTTCAGGTCACTTGCTTACGCTTTGCTACCGCCTGCGGCATGAGCGACCGCCTGCGCCTTGACCTGGTCCTCAACGATTTTGTCGCCGCGGCGTGCGCTTCTCGCGACATCACCATCCTGAGCGACGGTACCCCATGGCGTCCGTTAATCAACGTCCTTGATATGGCTCGTGCCATTGAGTGGGCCTTGTCGCGCACCTCGAAGTCCGGTGGGAACTTCCTGGTAGTCAATGCCGGTTCTGATAGCTGGAACTACCGTGTCCGAGATCTGGCGGAAGCCGTGGCTTCGGTCGTGCCGGGCACAAAAGTCTCCATCAATGCTAGCGCCCCGCCCGATAAGCGCTCCTATTGCGTAGACTTCAGCTTGTTCCGCCGGCTGGCGCCAAAGCACCAGCCGCAGTTTGACCTGGTCTCCACGGTTCGCTACTTGCAGCAGGGCTTGGAATCCATGCATTTTTCCGATGCTCAGTTCCGCAGCTCTTGGATGATGCGCCTGAATGTTCTGAAGGAACTCAGTTCCAAGGGATTGCTGGACGGGGACCTGTTCTGGAAACCTAGAACCTCTCTGCAGCCGGAAGAAGTATCCGCTGGGGATTCTTTGTTGTCCCTTACGAACGCAGCAAGCTCTTAACCCATACTAACCGGCAAAACCCCGGTGCCTTTTCTGCTTCTAACCAAGGAAGGGAGAGGTGCCCATGCTCAATCTTCGTTTCTGTTCCATTGTCCTACTGTTTGCCCTAGCGCTGGTAATAGCAGGCTGTTCCAGCACGAGGACTTCCACCACAAACGCCGCCAATCCGGATGCACAACCTGGCCAGACAGACCAAGCAGAAGCGGTCGATCTGCTGCGCGAGTCCGGTGTTGACCTTACTCAGCTCGTAAGCATTCCCGAGGACGCCATTCCAGAGTATGTAATCGCTCGTGCAAACTGCATCGTTGTGATCCCGCAGATGGTCAAGGGCGGCTTTGTCTTCGGCGCCAAGCATGGCAGCGGCGTAGCCACCTGCAAGCACGGAAACCAGTGGTCGGCTCCCGCCTTTGTCACCCTGACGGGCGGGTCCTGGGGAGCCCAGATCGGAGTTCAAGTCGCTGACGTAGTGCTGGCGGTCATGAATAAGGAAGGCATGGATGCGCTGCTGGAGAGCAACTTCCAGCTTGGCGCTCATGGCTCTGTCGCCGCAGGTCCGGTGGGTCGTGCGGCCGCAGCCGAGCAGGGCGGAATGGCACAGGCCGGTGTGCTTACCTACAGCAGAACCAAGGGGCTGTATGCCGGACTGACGCTGGAAGGCGCTTATATACGTGAGCACAAGGATCTGAATCAGGCCTACTACGGACGCCCGATTCAGGCCCGCACGGTGCTCTCCGGCGAAATCGATGCCCCGCAGAACGCCAGCCTGTTCCTGAATTCCGTTCGTAGTGCCAGTGCAGAGTCGCAGGGGCGACGAGCACGGGAGGCGGCAACGGAATAGTCCAAACCTCGCGGTCAGATGTTATGGAAATGGCATGGGAAGCCCCCATGCCATTTCCATGACTAAAGCTCTTTAGTCACTAAGTCTTTGATCGTTTCGCGCTTTCGGACCACGCGCACCCTGGCTCCCTCCACCATCACCTCGGCGGCTCGCGGCCGGGTGTTGTAATTGGAGGAGATGGAGGCGCCATAGGCGCCAGCATCCAGAATAGCCAGCAAGTTGCCTTCTTCCACGCCGGGCAATTCACGGTCCCGCGCAAAAAAGTCGCCGCTTTCGCAGATGGGACCCACTACGTCGACAATGGAAATTTTCGCGCGCTTGAGCCTCACCGGCGTAATGTCGTGGTGCGCGCCGTAGAGCGTCGGCCGTATGAGGTCGTTCATAGCTCCATCAACCACCACGAAACGCTTGTGATCGTTCTGTTTTGTGTAGAGAATACTGACCAGTAAGGCGCCAGCCTTCGCCACGATAGACCGGCCAGGCTCAAGTAAAAGATGAACTCCAATCTGGCGCAAAGGTCCGGTTACGGCGCGAGCATAGTCAGTAGCCTGGGCAGGGAAGTCGTCCTTCTCCGCTTTCCCGCTGCGTTTGCCGTTCGGGGAGGGTTCGAGTTGGTAGCGGATTCCCAGCCCCCCTCCGGCATCCACGTAGCGGATGTCATGGCCTGAAGTCTTGAGCTTGCGGACGAGTTCAGCAACTCGCTGCATGGCTACGGAAAACGGCTCAACGCTGGTGATCTGCGAACCAATATGTACGCTCACGCCTGCGACGTCGAGCCATCGCTCTTTGGCCGCAGCGGTATAGAGCCGGGTGGCTTCTTCCATCGGTACGCCGAACTTGTGCTTGTGCAGGCCGGTGGCAATGTAAGGATGCGTGTCGGCGGGAACATCGGGGTTGACCCGCAGCGCCATGCGAACGCGCCGGCGCAACCTGGCAGCACGCTCAGCCAGCAATGCCATCTCTCCCGCGCTCTCGACGTTGAATAGCAGGATGCCCGAACGAATGGCCAGGTCCATCTCCGCTGCGGTCTTGCCCACTCCGGAAAACACTACGCGCGCCCCCGCCTTGCGATCGGCGAGCAGTACGCGCTCAAGCTCGCCCCCGGAGACCACATCAAACCCGCTGCCCAGGCTGGCCAGCAGTTTCAGGATCGAGAGATTCGGATTTGCTTTTACTGAATAGCAGACGGTATGGGGAAAGCCCTGGAAAGCCGTGTCAAAGACAAGAAATCGCTCGCGAATCGTCGTGCCGGAGTAAACGTAGAGTGGCGTGCCGAATTTCGCGGCAAGACGTGTGAGCGGCACGCGCTCGCAATGGAGAACATTTCTGGAGTACACGAAGGCTGGCGGACGTTGGTTGGTTGTAGGCATTCGAGCAATAGGCATTCAGGCGGTATTGTTAGCGTTGTCGCCGTTTACGACGTTATCTTCAGCGCCACTGCCGTCTGATCATCGTAGGGCGTACTGAAATCGGAAAACTTGGAAGCTGCCTG
>JBFXAV010000223.1:0-5341 GCA_050183935.1 Candidatus Korobacteraceae bacterium
GTTGGCGTGGATGGCAAAGCCACCGACAACCTTAGCACCAGTGAAGTGGCTGAATTGCTCAAGGGACCCAAAGGGACGCAGGTAAAAATCACCGTGCTCCGCGAAGGTTCCGAAGCGCCGCTGGACTTCACCGTCACTCGTGACGAGATTCCCCGCTACAGCGTGGATCTGAAGTTCCTGATCCGCCCCGGTGTGGGATATGTGCATATCTCCGGCTTCCAGGAGACCACCGAGCACGAAGTGCAGCAGGCGCTGAATGAGTTCGGCGAACTGAACGGCTTGGTGCTGGACTTGCGCCAGAACCCCGGTGGTTTGTTGAGTGAAGGCGTGGGCGTGGCCGATAAGTTCCTGAAAAAGGGCTCGGTGATTGTTTCGCACCGTGGCCGCTCGTCACCCGAGAAGCTCTATCGCGCGGCGCACGGCAACGGAGGCCGCGAGTATCCCATTGTGGTGCTGGTGAACCGTGGCACCGCTTCCGCAGCGGAGATCGTTGCTGGCGCCATCCAGGACCATGACCGCGGCCTGATCGTGGGCGAGAGCACCTTCGGAAAGGGCCTGGTCCAGACCGTGTATCCGCTTTCCGAAAACACCGGGCTGGCGCTGACTACGGCCAAGTACTACACGCCCAGCGGACGGCTGATTCAGCGTGAGTACACCGGTGTCTCTCTCTACGACTACTACTACACCCGCGAAGCTGAGGAGAACAGCCCGAACCGCGAAGTCAAAATGACCGACAGCGGCCGCCCGGTGTATGGCGGTGGAGGAATTTCTCCGGACGTGAAGATTGAGCCGGTAAAGACCAATGCATTCCAGGACCGCCTGATGCAACGGTATGCGTTCTTCAATTTCGCCAAGAAGTACGCGGTGGGCCGGCAGATCAACAGCAAAAACTTTGAGGTCACGCCTGAGGTGCTTCACGCCTTCCGCCAGTACCTGATCGACCAGAAGATCGTATTTTCGGAAGCTGAGTTCGCCGAGGTGGAGCCCTGGATCAAGACCAACATCCGCACGGAGATCGTGATCGACTCTGCAGGGCAGCAGGAAGGCATGAAGGTTCGCGCCGAAAGCGATCCCCAGGTGCAGCAGGCTCTGGAACTGCTCCCGCGGGCAAAGGAACTGGCCGACAATGCCAAGCGGGTCATCGCTGAGCGTGGCGCGGCTCGTAGCACCGCGGTGAACAGCCGTTAGATTCGCTTAGAGTTGTTTAAGAAGCCCGTCGATTGGCGGGCTTTTTGTTTTCCCATGCCTACCCCGCATAAACCCGGTGTAGACTTCGTGCCCATGAGGCTGGTCACGGTAGCGTTTGCCCTGATCTTCGCAGGTACGACCCACGCCCAGTCCTCTTTGAAGGCAGACTGCGACGCAATCGTGCCGCAGTTGATTACATCCGCGCTGGCGGACGTAAGTAACCCAAAGTTTCGCCGTCCTCCCATGGTTGCCTTTGAGGTTTCACCGGATGGCAGTGTTACCAGAATACGAATTGCGCGCAAGTCGGGTGTCCCGGAACTCGACGAAAGGCTGCGACGCGAAGCGGCAGGATGGAAATATAAGCAACGAGTTGGCTGCGGTGTAGCTCTGTGAAGTTCGCTGCGGGCCACATTCCGGACGAGCCCACCGCCATTGCGGTCGTATTGCCGGAACTTGTTCGCCTATACGGCAGGAAACACATCGAAGATGATGAAACCGTTTCATGTCATGCTGGACGGCAATAGATGGCAGCTGAGTGGCAGTATGTATTGCGGAGAAGGGAAACAGCGGCAACCCTCGCCTCCGGCTTTATGTTTCGGTGGAGTTGCAAAAGCGCAACTTAGAAAAGCCGATGGATCTGTGCTTGGAATAGTTCACGGGAAATAGATAGCGTTTACGTCCAGCCACTGGCTATAGGTGGACCAAGCTTGGTGCCTCACATCAGTCACTATGAGCGGCGTGGCATCCCCAATAGAGAGTGAAGTTAATGCCAACCTTTGAACGAATCATCCCTGTGCTCACCTATCGGGACATACCCGCCGCGCATGATTTCCTTGTTCAGGCATTCGGGTTCGTTGCAGGAGGCGTGCATCGAACTCCCGAAGGCCAGGCGGTTCATGGCGAGGTGCGGGCCGGGGACGCACCCATCTGGCTGCATCGAGTAACCAGCGAGCACCACCTCAATTCGCCGCTCGCCGTTGATGTCGCGAACTCTGGTCTAGTCGTTTATGTCGATGACGTCGATGCGCACTTCCAGCGTGCTCGTTCCTCAGGAGCCAAAATCGACAGCGAGCCGGTTGATCAGCCGTATGGCCAGCGGGAGTATGGGGCGCGCGATCTGGAAGGTCACCGCTGGTGGTTTGCGACTCCGGCAAAATAGCCCGCCTTAGCCTGCTCGCCCAGCCAGCGGACCAGTCGCCGAAATTTTGCTCATAGGCGAGGGAGTATGTCCTTCGATAAAGCACTGAAACGCGAACTGCGGGTTGCGTTTTCCCGGCGCGCGCAGCCCATGTGGTTTCGAATCCTGAAGTATGGCATCGCCATCTGCCTTGTTGCGTTTTTCTGGGAAAGCCCCTCTTTCTGGTTGTGGGTCCTCGGCGCTCTCGCCGTAAGTATTGGAATACACCTCATCTGGCGCTGGAAAACCCGGAACTGGACACAGCCTTGGGGAGGCTGGAACGATGTCGAAACTTCCGGGCAGCGCGAGTAGGAGAAGGATGCAGATATAACAGCCTAGAGACGCAGCAAATGCTGCGTCTCTACATGGATTTTCTTGAGTGGTAGTTGAGGAATTCTCGAATCAATTCATTGGAGCTGGATACGCCGAAAGCCACTGGAGGCTGACGCTTATACTTTTCTTCCGGCGATCATTACCACGGCTCCCACGCCAATCAGCGCCGCGGAAACAAGAGGCGAAACGCGCCTGGAGTCCGTAGTCTCGACTCCAATCTTGGCGTCTCCGATTTCAACACCGTGGTGTTCCCTGTTGGGAAACGGCACGAACAAAGAAGCAATTCCCAAAACCAGCACGACCAAGCCTATCCAAAACATTGGTTTCATTAGTTCTCCTTGCGCTCAGAACGGAGCGCCTCGCCGGGCACTTTCTTATGGCACTTGCGGCCAAGGCAGTTCCTGACGCGCTTTCCTGAGATGCAACGGATTAAGGGAACGCTGCTCAGATGGGTAATTTTGGCCGAATAAAAGGCGCCAATGATCTTGCCGTTCTTGCAGACGTGCATCGACGGTATGTGCGTTTCCGTCAAAAAGAAAGCCCAGCCGAAGCTGGGCTCTTTCGCACAAACCTCTTCAACTAATCGTGATGGGTCAGAGCGGGCTCGGCATCAAATGCCGGGCGGCGGCGACGGAAGCGCAGGTGAGTATTGGCCCAGTTCTGCGCACCTTCCAGGTACATGTAGTACACGGGGGTGATGTAGAGCGTGAGCAACTGGGAGAACAGCAGTCCGCCGACCACGGCCAGTCCGAGTGGCTGGCGCGATTCGCCGCCAGCGCCGTATCCCAGCGCGATCGGCAGCGTTCCGACGAGGGCCGCCATGGTGGTCATCATGATCGGACGGAAGCGCACCAACGCACCCTGGTAGATGGCTTCAGCAGGAGACTTGGCATCCTTGCGCTGCGCTTCGAGGGCGAAGTCGATCATCATGATGGCGTTTTTCTTCACGATGCCTACCAGCATGATGATGCCCACAAAGGCGTACAGGTTCAGGTCCATCTTAAAGAGTTCCAGCGTCACCAGCGCGCCGAAGCCGGCGGAGGGCAGGCCGGAGAGAATGGTGATGGGGTGGATGAAGCTCTCATAGAGAATCCCCAGCACAACGTAGATCACCAAGATCGACATGACCAGCAGCAAGCCAAGTCCACGCAAGGAAGACTGGAACAACTGTGCCGTTCCCTGGAAGCTGGTGGAGATCGATGCCGGAAGTACTTCGCGTGCTGCGGCATTCACCAGTTCGACGCCCTCACCGATGGAAACACCCGGCTTGGTGTTAAATGACAGCGTAACCGCAGGCATCTGTCCGATGTGTTGAATCGAGACAGGGCCCACCGAAGGCTGCATGCTTGCGATCTCCGTCAGCGGCACCAACTGGCCCGTGTTGCTGCGCAGGAACATCATCGAGAGTGCCGAGGGATCTTTCTGGAATTCCGGCAGCAGTTCTACCATCACGTCATACGCGTCCGTGGCGGCATAAATCATCGAAATCTGGCGCGATCCGAAGGACGAATACAGCGCGTCTTCGATCTGCTCAGTCGTTATGCCGAGAGCGGCAGCCCTGTCGCGATTAATGTGGATCCGAAGTTCCGGACTCTTGAGCTGAAGATCGGCGTTCACATCTTCGAGCTCGGGAACCTGCTTCAGGCGCGCTTCGAGCAGGGGAGCGTACTGGTAGAGCTCGTCCACATTCGGGCTTTGCAAGGAGAACTGATAGGTGCTTCGGCTGCCAAATCCCCCCACACGAATGGAGGGTGGAATGTTCAGGAAAGCTCGCAAGCCCGGGATAGCGTTGATTTGCGAACGAATCTGCGGAATGATCTGCTGGGCGTGCGGACGGGTCTTGCGGTCTTTCAGCCGCATGCTCAAACTCGAAGAATTACTGTTCGAACCCATTCCGCCGCCACCACCGCCAACGCTGATGAAGAATTCTTCCACATGAGGATTGTTGCGGATGATTTCCGTCACCTGATCCTTATACTTCATCATCGTCTCGTAAGATGCGCCCTCGGCAGCCTCATATTGGCCGAAGATGAATCCCTGATCTTCCGTCGGCAGGAAGCCCTTGGGGATTCGCATAAACATCCATCCCGTCAGGAACAGGACAATGATGGAAACGGAGAACGTGGCAAAGCTGTAGCGAATGGTCTTTTGCAGGGTCCAGTCGTAAGCGTGCTGAACCGCATTGAAGCCGCGGTCAAAGGCCCGGTAAAGAAAACCATGCTCGTGCGCGTGGGATGGCCGCAGGAAGCGGCTGCAAAGCATGGGCGTCAGAGTGAGCGAAACGAAGCCCGAAACCAGAATGGCGACTGCGATAGTTACCGCGAACTCTTGCAGCAGGCGGCCGAGGATGCCCCCCATGAACAGCACCGGGATGAACACCGCCGCCAGCGAAATTGTCATGGAGATGATGGTGAAGCCGATTTCGCGAGATCCACGCAGCGCAGCTTCCATCGGCGGGGTGCCCATTTCCATGTGCCGGACAATGTTTTCCAGCATCACAATGGCGTCATCCACCACAAATCCCACCGAGAGCGTCAGCGCCATTAGCGAGAGATTGTCCAGCGAGTAGCCCAGCAGGTACATCACTGAGAAGGTACCCACGATGGAAAGTGGCAGCGCCATGCTGGGAATGGCCGTGGCTGA
>JBFXAV010000224.1:0-5332 GCA_050183935.1 Candidatus Korobacteraceae bacterium
GCTGGGATGAATCTGGGTCAGCGGAAAATGCCGGAAGACAAATCGCAGGTCGTCTCCAAAATGTTCCTTCACAAGTTTGGTGATCGGATGAGCGCGACCACAATGCGGGCACTCATAGTCGCCATATTCCACAAACGTCACTAACGCATCCGGCGGGCCCAGCACATGATCGTCGGGCCCCACTGGTAATCTCAGCCGGCTTGTCATACTGCCTCCTTAAGCTGCTTTATTCTGTTCGGCCATTGCGTCAAGCGCGTCAAGTATGCCGTCGGCGCCCGGGTTCACCGCGATCGGAGAGCAATAGCTCCAGTGAATCACACCGTTTTTGTCCAGCACAAAAAGCGCGCGTTCAGAAAAGCCGTCCTTCTGGCGATAGACGCCATATGCAGTTGCCACGGCCCCCTTCGGTTCGAAATCGGAGAGCAGGGGAAAGTGCAGATTGCGATTCTCGGCGAACGCGGCGTGACACCATGCCCCGTCCACCGAAATTCCAATCAGCTCAGCCTGGTATTTGCGGAATTCGGGAAGTAGCTCGTTGTAGAGCGATGTCTGGTCACCACAAACGGGACTCCAGTCGGCGGGATAGAAGACGAGAATCACAGGCCGGCCACGCAGTTCCTGTAAAGACAAGTTCTGGTCCGGCGTGACAGGCAGCGTGAAATCCGGTGCGGTGGTCCCTGCTGTAAGGATCTGATTCATAGAACACCTCGCTTTTAGCTGTGTCCACTCAATGGATGCGCACCGGAGAGGAAAGGCAGTAATGAAATTAGCTTTCAGGAGAAGAAGCCGGGAGCGCACTCAAGTAACTGGCGAGAGGAGTACGCCTGTAACCTTGCCATCCAAAGTTGAAAAGTAGCAATATTGATATTGAGAGAACCCACCGCCTTCACGCCACGATAGAGCTTCTTTTGAGGATGAGGAGAAGTTATCCAATTACCGGGAGGGAGTAAGACTGTTCTCTGTGTCTCAGAGTCGCCTCATACGCTTGCCGTTTTGACACACGCAGCCATCGAAGCTGGGTACACTGTGCTTTCGGCGGATTCAGCGGCTCACTGCATCTCACTTTGCGCGGAGCACCATCCTGACGCAGTGCTGCTCGACATGGACATATTGCACGTCGACCAGTGGTCAGTCCCCGAGCAGCTACAGATTGTGAATCCCGATACTGTGGTCGTGCTGGCCGTAGAAGACCCTGCTCAATGGGACGAGCTGCCGCCATTTGTTGCGGCCCTGGCAAACCGCAATCATGTCGACGATATCATCTCGCTTCTGAGATATCTGCCCGGGCAAGACTGATCGATCCAGTCAGTCAGGGCGTAGCAGGCGGGCGCACCGAGACCCAATGCTCGATGGCTTTCACCAGTACGCGAGGACCTTCTCCTTTAGCCACTACTCGATCCACCAACTGACAAACGCCCGTGGGCAGTTCAATGGCTCCGGATAACAACACGACCGGAACGTTCGGCTTTCGACGTTTTATCATGCGGGCGACTACTTCTCCGTCAAGGCCGTCCATTTCGTAATCCAGCACGACAATGGCAACAAGGTTCTGCTCGAGCAGAGTTATTCCTGACCGTCCACTCTCAGCCGTGAGAACTCGAAAGCCCCTAGCCTCGAGGAAAGCTTTGCGCGCCTTCAATCCTTGCCTGTCGTCATCGATGCACAGCAGCAGAGGAACAGCCGATTTGTTGAGTTCGAGTGACCGCTGTGAGCTCACGTCTATGACGGATTGAGCATTCTTAGTCAATGCAGGCCGAATCTGTGGACTTGTCTTGACCCATTCATCGATCTCTGCTGCGAGAGCGATCACAGAGGCATGAAGCCTGCCAGCTGGGCGATGCACTGGGAAGCCCAGATCTCTTTCCCAGCGCTGAACTGTTCTCTGGCTGCGTCCGACATACTGGGCAACTTCTTTCCATGAATTGAGAAATTCTCTCGAAGGCATGTTCTTTACCTCTTTCAAAGAGGGAGGAATGGTGCGATTCACGCGCATCTAGGATTAATGGTCTTGTTGTCAAATGCTGACGGTGATTGGCGTCCCCCCTCTGCCTCCAGGCACGTAAACTTTCACTGTTATCAGCATACTTTGTTATTAGCACACTCTCCACCACAACGAAATGTCGAATGTCTCGAAAAGACGAAATGAGTTGCAAGCCGACGTTCCCCTGTCCCTCTGTCCAAAAGTCGCTTTGTGCATCGATGGCGGTGCACCAGGGTTGCTCGTAAGAAAAGCTCTGCTGGAGACGCAGGGATTTTCTGTTCTGACGGCTACGAGCGGGCGTGCCGGACTCGTAATAGTGAGGGCGCAATGATCGATGTGGTTGTCCTGGATTATGCGATGCCTGGCATGAATGGCGCTGAAGTGGTGACCGAGATTCGGAAACTCCGAGCGAAGCTGCCAATAATCATGCTTTCCGGACACCATATGTCAGAACTGCCACAGGCCCTGCTTGGCGTGATTAATGGATTTGTTTCCAAGGGAGCACCTCCTGGGGAGATCGTGGCTTTACTCAGAAAAGTCACTGATGCGAGTGTGGCCGCCCGTGTTAATGCCGCACGATTGCCATGAATGCTGGATGAAGGAGGTGGTAAATCGCTGTTCACCGTCAGCATTGCCAAGCATCAATTCTCAACTAGGCCAGGATCGCTTGTGTTTAACCAGGTGGTCGCTTCGCGCATGTAACCGCCCCGCCGGGGCAAGGAAAAGAATATTAGGAGAAACAACAATGCCAACAGCAACCTTCACCCGAAACGATGTAGAAATCCAGACCGATGTACTCGCTGAGCTGAAGTGGGACCCGCAGGTTCAGGTAAATGAGATCGGCGTGGCTGTTAAGGATGGAGTAGTCACACTCACAGGCTGGGTGGATACGTACCTAAAGAAATGGGCCGCGGAAGAGGCTGCCCACCGAGTTCGCGGCGTCACCGCTGTGGCGAATGACATAGAGGTTAGGCTATCCACGGAACGCACCGATGCCGACATTGCGAAAGCTGTAGTCAATGCTCTGGAATGGGATGCCTTTATCCCCATCGACAAAGTCGACGTCACCGTCTCTAAAGGATGGGTCACACTGAAAGGCGACGTCGAATGGCAGTATCAGAAGCAGGATGCCGAGCGGGTCGTACGGCGCCTGGCGGGCGTAAAAGGCGTAAGCAATCTGCTTGTGGTCAAACCTCGCGTAGCGCCATCGGAGTTGAAGAAGAAAATTCAAGATGCGCTGGTGCGCAGCGCCGAGCTCGATGCCCAGCGGATTACCGTCGACGTTGATGGAAGCAAAGTGATCCTGAAGGGTACAGTGCGTTCCTGGGCGGAAAGGGAGGAGGCCGAGCGGCAGGCGTGGTCAGCACCAGGAGTCACTTCGGTGGAAAACCGGATTACGATCCTCTATTGAACACCCAAGAAGAACGGGCCGAGTCTGGGACGGTGGCGTTGCCCTCCCACACCGAAACCGGTCGAGGCCCGTCCTACTTTTCGTATTACTTAACGGTTTTCATGCATTCACCATCGTCGTTGCGTTCACTAAAACCTGCTCTCCACAGGGTTTCCAGGATGTAGGCGGCAGAATTACTCTTACTGTGGATGGTGTGCGCAATATGAAGGCATCCAGAAATGCACCCGCTTTTGTGTTCGACTTGGACGGCACCCTGGTCGACAGCGTGTATCAGCACGTGCTTGCGTGGCAGCAAGCCCTGGAGAGATGTGGAATCCAGTTGGCGGTGTGGCGCATTCACCGGCGAACCGGCATGAGTGGCGGTCTGCTTGTAAACGCTCTGCTGAGAGAAACCGGGCACCCGGTCAGCGTTGAACAGGCCTTGCAGCTCCAGCGATACCATGCGGAAGCCTACGCGCAACATGTGTCTCAGGTCCGCCCCCTTCCCGGCGCAAAGGAGTTGCTGGAATTTCTCACCACGGCTCTCGTTCCCTGGGCAATTGCCACTAGCGGCCGAATTGAGAGCGCACGTCCCGCTCTCGAGATTTTGGGGGTTGCTTCCGAAGTTCCCATTATTACTCGTGACCAGGTGGAACACGCCAAGCCCGATCCGGACCTGTTTCAAGCAGCGGCTACGCGTCTTGCGGTGGACATTCAGTCCGCGGTCGTGGTCGGAGACAGTGTTTGGGATTTGTTAGCCGCGCGGCGTGCAAGAGCGCTGGGTGTCGGGCTGCTGTCGGGCGGCTATGGTCAAGACGAACTGGAACGCGCTGGAGCTTACCGCGTGTACCAGGATCCTTATGATCTGCTGCGACACTTGGACGAAGTCGGCGTGCGCAGCACACTGTGAGCCACAACTGCACAAACAGAACTTCGGCTGGCTGTAGCAAACAGCATTAGTTTCCCCGCCACACAGCGGCAGCCCGACTTATGAATTTGAAACCCCTGGCGGGGAACATTCAGGCCAAGGGTTACCGCGATCGTGGGAGGTGAAGCTCGCTGAACCTACTCCTATCGAGTTAGTTCGCCGGGCATTTTTCGGAAATCATATCTACCCGGGTCACTAACAATTCACCAGTCTCAGTCCCTGGCGAGGTGCTCGATTGAGACTTGCTAGCACTTGAGTTATCAGCACTCGTTGTGCCCGAAACACGGGCATTCTGCCCCACATGAGAACTCAAGTCCGTTTTCCCCGCATTGAGCCGCGTCCTTTGGCCGGTTGGAGGCTGAATGAAGTAGACGGTTTCTTCACGTATAATGCATCCCTCAATCGTTCGTTCACGTTCTTTGTTAGCCTGGCGGTCCGAATTGTCGGCCTGCACTGCTGCGTTGTTGTGGTTTCCTGGCTTGTTGCGATTCGATGAAAACGCAAGCGTGACTAAGCCAAGCATCAAGCAAACAGTAAGTGTGCACACATGCTTCCACATAACCTGTCGTCCTTTCTCGTGGTCATCTCAACCATACCGAATCGTATAGGCAAGCAAACCTTCTGGTATGCGTCGAGACACGACAACACGCGTCATGTGTCCTTAGGCCGGTCACTGTTCTGGTGCGAACTTGGTAGTCGTGCTCGCAGCCCGACCACATCCTGCCGATGTGGCTCTGCTCGCTCCTGACCCGCGCGGCGGCTGATTCATTTGTTACCATCCAGCTGTGTGTCCGAGATCTCTCAACGTTCTGCAATGCTGGTCAAAGGCCGCCGAGCATGCAGCCAAGACAGCGTTGTTCCTAGCAATGGAAGACCGACGCTATTTCTCAGCATCGACAAATTCCCGGTGTGTCATTTGCCGGAGGTAAAGGTGCGAAGCTGCTCCAGCAATGCCCTTGGGGAAACGCTTTTTGTGAATGTAGGTACTGATGTCTTGTAGCAGCTGCCGGGGAAGCTGATCTGCGGATTTGAA
>JBFXAV010000225.1:0-4213 GCA_050183935.1 Candidatus Korobacteraceae bacterium
GAGGATTCCGATACATCCGACTAATGCGGCGATCCGGGCACGGCCTTGCAGGCCACTATCCCAGCCACGCAGCGCCGAGCGAAACAGCACCACAAGAAACCAGAGCATGAGAAAAAAGCCGATGACGCCGGTTTCCACGAGCAGTTGCAGATAGTCGTTGTGAGCCGAGTTCACAAACTTGGTGGTTACGAAGGAGCGGAACTGGGGATAGACGGTCACAAATGTATCGAGACCCCATCCAAAAAAAGGACGCGCCTGCACCATCTGAAGGCTGTCGCGTGCAATAGAAAGGCGCATATCCTGCGAGATGGTTTCCGAATCGAGCAAGGTGGCGGCGCGAGTGGCAAGCTTGCCTCCTCCGAGCCATATGGCCAATGCGAGCACGGCAAGCAAGACAATGCTGCCAGAAATCACGTGTCGACGCACGCTGCGGTTTGCCAGAATCAGAAGCAGGCCCGCAACGATCTGAACGCCAAGGGCAAGCATGCCCCCACGTGATCCGGAGAGAAAGATGGTGGCAGCAATAAGGGCGGTTACAAAACCAAAGAGCACCTTCTGCGGAACGGCCATCCTGGAACCCGCGGCGAATGCGAGTGGCAGGGGAGCAAGCATTTCCGCGAAGCCAGCCCAGTGATTGCGGTTGACGTATGGACCGTAGAGCGAGCCGGGAAACCGAGGCTGGCGTAGCCAGTAAAGTTTCCCGCCCGCGGTGAAATCCTGGAGGATGGCGAGCAAGGCCATGATGAAGCCGAAAGCTACCAGCAAGAAGAGGAACCAACGCAAGGCTTCCCGCCGCTCCAATACCTGGAGGGCGACGAATAGAAGCATGCCATAAGCACAGTAACGAAGAGCTTCCTGCGCGGTTGCATAACGGTAGGCAGTGAGACCGAAAACAAGTTGTAATGCGACGAGCGCGGCAAAGGCCAGGACTGGAGCGAGGAGCGGGCTGGTTTGGATACGAGGCTCATCGGCCATCCAATGGGAAAGACCCCAGAGCAAAAATACAAATAAAGAGGCGCACTGCAAAATAGCTCCGGACCATTCCTCAACGGCGCCGAAGGCGGCCACGCCGAACATGAGGACTATGGCCAGTCCGGCGGCAAGGATTTTCTCCATGCGAGCCGATGGCCGACGTGGAGTGCGAGGGCTGGCTTCCCGTCCTGGGATTACGACGAGTGTGCGAGAACTCATCCGCCACACCTCGCCGAAGGCGCGAGACTGAGGTCATCGACCCAGGCTTCGCCGCGGACGATGGTGTTGCTGGTTCTTCCCAGTGAAACGCGCACAAACTCGGTGGTATCACTGGTGCGAAAGGTTCCGTGAGATTCGCTCCAGGCATGGGTCCCTAGAGGCCCTTCGCTGGCGAAGTAGGTCTGCCCAGTATGTGCATCGCGCACGAGGAATTTAAGGCCGCTCGCGCCTTCCATGCTGCGGGTCTTCATAAAGCCGGAAAACTGGTAACACGCACCGGGGGTCACGGGAACCAGCTGCTGAAATCCAGTGTCGGTAATGCGCTGGCTGTCGAAACGAAGGAGCAGGGAGTAGGTTCCGCTGCGCAGATTGGAGAAATCCGTCTGTACAAGCAAGCCGGGATGCGGAGCATAGCGCCAGTCGAGGCCGAAGTTGAGGACTTCTAACTCAAAGCCAGGGTTGACGAGAAGATTTTCCGCGGAGGCACGATGGCGCGCGAGTTCAGGGATGCGCTCCGTCATATCGCTCCAGGCCTGTCGCAGAGCCGCTCCCCTACTCCGTTGGTAAAGATTGTCCAGATATGGCTGAACCTCCCGCGCATTGAAGGGCTGGTGCAAGGCGATGAGATGGGACCAAGCCTTGTCGGCTCCCTCGGGACTGCGGGAGATCAGGGTTCTTAGCGCGAGGACATGGACCAGCGGCCGGGGAGGAATCACCTGGCGAAAGATGCGGTCCAGATCATTGTTGGTGACCCGCAGGGCAAGGTCCAAAGCACGCGGCAGCAGATCATGCTGGCTCTCAAGAGAAGCGCGCATCAGGTCGAGTCCACGATCGGCTTCTCCGAGAACAAAGAAGTAATTGGCTGCTTCCCAAGTGAGTTGCGGATTTCGAGGGTCGTTCCGCAAAGCCTGTTCGAGGGCGTCGCGCTGCTCGGAGCGCTGGCCGGAAAATTGGTAGGCGGTTGCCAGATCAATCCAATACGGAGCGGAATAGGGGTTCAAGCGCGTGGCGCGTTCAAGGGAAGGCACGGCATTCCCGAATTCCTGTTGAGCAAAAGCAAGCGCTCTTCCCAGACGATTCCAGTAGGAGGCGTTCCAGGGGGAAAGCCGGACTGCACGATTCAGGCTTGCAAGATTCGGCTGCTGTGAGTAGCGAAATGCTGCATAGTCCAGCCCCACAGCCGCCAGGTAAAGTGCGGCTAGTAATAGAAGACCGGCGCCAAAGCAGGCTTTACGAGCCGGGGAAGAGAGGGGGATGAACATCAATCTCCTCGGAAAAGCGCGGCAGATTTTGCTATCTCGAAACCGGCCGCGTCCGAACGCATGGGATCAGCTGCTACTGCTGCTCGGGCTGGCGCCAACTGTAGTATTGGCGGTGTCGTAATAGCTGTCTTCCTTCGAGTAGGAGTAGTAGCTGGAGTAGTAGTAGTAATCCGGCGAAGCCAAATCCACTCCGTTCAGCAGCACTCCGATGACGCGAGCCTTGACCTGACCAAGCAAAGCTCTGGCATGCCGCAAGGCATGCTTGGTGGTCTGGCCTGCGCGGGAGACAAGCACCACAGCATCCGCATGAACGGAAAGCACCACTGCGTCAGTGACAGAAAGAACCGGAGGCGTGTCGATCACAATGTGATCGTAATTTTTGCGCCAGTAAGCAAGGCACTCCAGGAAGTAGCTGGAGCCAAGCAGTTCGGCCGGATGCGGAGGAGTAGCGCCGGCGGTGATCACGTCGAGTCCGGGCACCTGCGTGCAGGGGATGGCGACGGTTTCCAGACCCTGGCCGGAGGCGAGTACTTTACTCAAGCCAGAGCGGTTGGGCACGCCGAATGCCTTGTGGACAGCAGGCTTGCGGAGATCGGCGTCAACCACTAGAACGCGAGCACCCATTTGGGCGAGCACGGTTGCGCAGTTGACGGAACTGGTGGTCTTGCCGTCGCGAGGGAGCGCGCTGGTAAATGCAATCACCTTGGGCGGAGCACCGGAGCCCGCCAAAAGCAGGGAAGTACGCAGTGCACGAAATGCTTCGGCAGCTTGCGAACGGGGCCGCACCTGGGAAACAAGCTCCTCCGTTGGGCGGCGGGGACCAGATCCCACGGGCAGCAACTTAGGACGAGCGTTTATTTCTTCCGCCGTGAGAGGAATGACTCCGAGCGAAGGCAAGCCGGAGATGGCAGAGGCTGCCTCGGGCGAGCGAATGGTGGTATCCAGCGCCTCAAGCAAGAATGCCAGGCCTATGCCGCACCCAAGTCCCATGAGGACTCCAAGGGTAATGTTCATGCGCTTATTGGGCCTGGATGGCCCTCCGGGAACACGGGCCATGTCCACGACCTGGATGTTGCTGGAATTCAGGCCAGCGGATACCTGTGCTTCCTTCAGCTTTTGCAGCAAGCCTTCATAGAGCTGGCGGCTAGTGTCTGCGTCACGCCGCAGCAAACTGTACCCGATGGAGCTTTCCGCAAGCCTGCCAGCCTCGGTTTTGTGCCCTTCCATTTCTTTTCGCAGAAGCTGCTCGCGCTGAAGCGCGACCTGGTATTCCGTTCGCAGCCGCTCCGTGCCTTTTTGAACTTCTGCGGCGATGGCCTTGCGAATCTCCACCCGCTGTGTATTGATCTCGACCAGCTTGGGGTGAGACGGACCGAATTGCACTGCCAATTGCGCCGCCTGAATGTTCAGGGCGTTTTCCTGCTCCTGCAGATGAGTGAGCGTGGCGAGCAGGGAAGGGTGGACGGTTGAGGAGATCAGCTCGGCATCTCCAGTGAGCGCGAGCTTGTAATTGGCTTCTTTCTCGATGCGCTGGTGCTCGGCAGCGGTCAGCTCGCGGTTTAACTGGTCGAGCTTGGAGCTGATGATGTTCTGCTTGTCATCCACGCCGATTAGCTGCTCTTCCCTCTGGTAATCGAGCAGCTTTTGCTGGGTGGTCTCCACCTTGAGCTGGAGATCAGTCAGCTGACGTTGGAGCCACTCGGAGGTCTGCGTAGTTGTTTCAAAGTGGCTACGGATGTTGTGTTCGATATAGGAGTCGA
>JBFXAV010000225.1:4223-5313 GCA_050183935.1 Candidatus Korobacteraceae bacterium
TTGTACTCCTTTTCCTGGTCGGCCAGGCTGGTCACAGGGCCAGCAGGAGCCGCAGGACGCTTCAGCAGCATGGCGCGCTGCTGCGGAGAAAGCCGCTTAACGACTTCCAGTCCGAGGGCATCACTCTGCAAAATGCGAGCCTGGGTTTCCAGCGTAAGACTGTCGTCCCCGGCATACACCGCCTGAGACCCATCGCTAAAGGGAAGTACATTTTGCTGCTGGTTCACTACAATCTTGCCGGCCGCTTCGTAGATGGGAACCATGCGATATGTAGCGATGACAGCAATGGCACTAATGATAACGACGGTAGCGAGGATCACCCAGCGCTGCTTCACGAGCACGCGGATGTACTGATGGAGAGAAACTTCCGACAACGGGTCACCGGGGTCGCCGGAGGGCAGCGGGAAGGCGTACACGTGCGGATCTTCAGGTCGTTGTGCGAGGGAAGTCCCCGGAGTTAACTGCCTCAATCACTTCCTCCTACTGACGAAAAGCGCCAGCACTTTTGCGGAATGATGCAAACTATAGCAGCTTTTTTCCTGATTCCTAGGAGCGCAACCGATGCGGAGTTTACTGAGTCGGCTCGTCAGGTGAATGCCGGTTTGACAGCTCAAAACCAAGCCTCTATAGTCCGGGCAAAGTCGCTCCGGAATCTTTCGCAGCGCAAGTGATGACGTGCGTTCGCAGAAGTGGCGGCGTGTTCCGCGGCGCCGCAGGCAGGATTTTCCCGCCTGTTTCTCGAGCCTGCTACTCTGAAAAGCAGCGGACACTCCACGGAAACTGGATGCCGCGCTGGAAGGCGCCCAGGTCGGGTCGATGTGTGGAATCGCAGGAGTAGTGAATTTTGAGGGCCCGCTGAGCGCCAGGCACGTGGCTTCTCTGCTGCGAACCACCGACGCGCAATTGCATCGCGGCCCCGATGACTGGGGCATTCTGCTACCTCATGCCACGCTCAAGCGCGACGACGTTCGCGCGCTGCTGGCACAGTACGATCCTAAGCACATTCGCTGCTATGCAGACCGAGGCGCCGGTCCCTGGGTGGGCTTGGGATCGCGGCGACTCTCAGTGCTGGACCTCTCCGAACAAGGGC
>JBFXAV010000226.1:0-5309 GCA_050183935.1 Candidatus Korobacteraceae bacterium
CTGTGTATCGCGAGCGCCAATGTCCTTGCGCGGACCGTCTTCCTGCTGTGGCTCCAGGGTTTCTTCCAGCGAAACCTCAGGAAGGCCCTTCTTCCGCAGGTGCATCAGCACAACGTTGACCGACAGCCGGTGAAGCCATGTGGAAAACGCTGATTCTCCGCGGAAGGTACCAATCTTCCGGTAGAGCTGGAGGAAGGCCTCCTGGGTCAAATCCTCGGCTTCGGCGGTATTGCCCGTCATGCGCAGGCAAAGGGAGTACACACGCCGCTTGTGGAGACCATAGAGTCCCTCGAAGCATTCGGCATCGCCCTGCTTGGCGCGATCAATCGCCTCGGCTTCCGAGAGCCCCGATGCAATGGTGTTCTTTTTTGTCTGTGTCAATCCGGTCGTCAAGCCCCCTTGAGCACGACTCGTTGCTATCGCCGACTGTTGCATCATTGGCGGTTAGATGCGCATGCTGCCGGACGCGCCTATCTGCTTGAAATAAAAATGCCCAAATTCAGTTCTCTGTGGAAAACGGACAATGAGAAGCATTCCAGTCGGAAAAGGTTGCCCGGAATTAAAGAAACTAGTTATTGCCTGCCTTGATTGTTTCCAGTCCGTGGGCATTGGGTCCAGTTTCCACCCGCCATAACAGGAACGAAAAGACCAAACCGAGCGATGCAAGGGCCGTGAACAACCAGAGTCCAGGATTGTATCCCTGAGGATTGTTTTGTCCTGCCTGAAAGGTGTCGTTGAGCTTGCCGATCGTCCATGGCATGGCAGCCATGCCGATCTGCTGGCAAAAGGTCATAACGGAGTACGCTGAACCCAGGCGTCGCTGCTCGATGATGTAGGCCACCGATGGCCACATGATGGCCGGGATGAGGGAAAACACGATTCCAAGCACCGACATGACGATCAGCAACGTCAGGGGAATGGCGACCGGCTGTGTCCATGGCAGCGAAACGGAGACTAAATCCCCTGGAGGGGCATAGGCCACCACCAGAAACAGCGGCAACAAAACTGCAGAGCCGATAGCCATAAACCATGAGCGCCGTCCGACCCTATCCACCAGGAATCCGAATAGCGGGGTAGCAATCATGGCGGAGAGGGGCAACAGGCTGTTGAGGAAGCCTCCAGCTTCGCGGCTGGTGCCGTGCGCCTCTATGAAGAACTTGATGGCAAATGCGCGGAAGGGAAACACCACCGAATAGAACACCACGCACAGCCCCACCACATACCAGTAGGACTTGTCGAAGCGGTAGAGGTCGGCCCAGACCAGTTTTTCGGTTTCACCGGCTTCCCCAATGCGATGGCGCTGCTCGGCGCGCGATTCGAGAATCCAGTACAGCCCAGCGCCGATAATGCAGGTAGCCCCAATCCACGCAGCCAGCCACAGAGGATCCCGCCAGTTGGTGTAGAGGCCCTGGGCCAGGCTGGGAGAGTTGTCCGCGGACCACGATCCCAGGCGCGCGATGGTCAGGTTGATTCCAAACGCAAAGCTGAGTTCCTTGCCCTTGAACCACTTGGCGAGTGCCGTGGTAATGGCCACAATCATCGGTTCGGCGCCAATCCCGAGCAGCAGACGTCCGCAGGCCATAACGGTGAGGCTGGGGGCGGCAACCGTAATGAAGCCGGCTATCGTGCAGATCACTGCAAACAGGAACGTAGCCCGCTTGGTTCCGGCGCGGTCGATAATCACGCCGCCAATCAGCAGCACTACTACTGCGGCGATGCTGTAGATGGAATAGAGCAGGCCTATGTCGGCGTCCTTAAAACCCAGGTCTCGCGAGAGCAGGTCGGCAACCGGCGCAATGGAGTCGTAGACGTAGTAGTTGCCGAACATCGCCAGGCTGATGAATAGGAGCACGGCCCAGCGATAGGCGCGGGAGGGTTCCGGGAGATTGTGGGTAGCGTGCGAACGGGGGTCGGGCATTGCGGCGTCCAACAAGCAATGTATGGACTTTGCCGGGCTACATCAATGGCAAATTACTTTGCTCGATCCGGTTTGGGCTTCTCGCCATTGAAGCGCAGAAGCGCAGCTTCCAGCCTATGGTTGGGGTGGCGTGGCAGGCGCTCCCATGTTGGCCGGGCGTGTCTGCTGATTCAAGCGCTGGATGTCCGCATTGGTGATGTTGCGTGGCACCTGCGGCTGTGCGCCTCGGCGCACCTCTGCCGCTGCCTGTGCAAGGCTTCGCCCACTAAGAGTGGCGGAGGGATCGAGCGGGGAAACGCCAAGTTCTGCCGCGGCTCCTGGCTGCTGCTCCGCCTGGCCTGGGATTCCAATACCCGGAGGCTGCGGCGAAGGAGAAGTGACGTACACCATCGGCGCAGCATTGATAACTCTGGGAACAATGCTGGGCGGAGTTGGCGTCAGGATACGGGTCGCTGGGCTGGTTGTGGCTCCAACCTGCTGGCCGGCTGCTGCTGCTGTGGCGCCAACGGCCTGGGGTGAAGACTCCAGGTGCGCTACAGGGGTAACCAGCAGCGGAGCGAAGATACCTGAGACAGCGGCGGGAGTGGTCGCATAGCCCTCAGGCGTAATGATCACCTGGGCAGAAACGCTGGCTGCGAGCGAAGCAACGAATGTTAGCGTGAGAGCGGAGCGTCGCATAACCACCTCCTGTGAAAGCCAAAGGTTTCCCCCTTAGAAGGCTTCCAGAAGTTGGATTATAGTGCGGCGGCGGTGGATGCCAAACAGATACGCTACCTAGCCGTAGGTGGCTAGCCGGAATGGCTAGCCTTGACATTGGCCAGGGATTACCTGAGGTGTAGATAGCTCCGGCTTAGCTCCCGACGAATCGGGCGTATAAGCTGCGCGCGATTGCGGTGTCCGTGGTGCCTTTGATGATAGCGCGGCCATCAGGGAAGAGGGTCAGCTCGTAAGGCTCGCGCCAGAACTTCAGCACAAAATCATTGTGGCGGACGACGCCGTGCGGCTGCAGGCGCTGGTTCATCTCCGCGAAATCGACGGGGCGGTGACGCTCGTGAATTTGCACGGAGTTGCGTCCGCAAAGAGTGATGGCTGGGCGCCCCTTCCCGGCCAAGTGGATGAAATCACGCTGACCGCAGGTGCGGCATCCAGGATCGGCAGAGCGAGTGGCGACTTCCGCAAAGTCATTGCGCCACAGGTCAAAGGAAAGCAGAGTACGGCGCATCGAGTCGCGAGCGCCTGTAAGCAGCTTCAAGGCCTCAGTCACCTGTACAGAGGCGACCCAGTTTGCCGCCGAATTCAGAATGCCGGAGGTATCGCAGGTTTCCACGGTTCCCCGAGGAGGGTCAGGGAACAGGCATGCCAGGCATGCGCCATCACCGGGCAGAACGTTCATGGTGACGGCATAGCTGCCCACGGCGGCGGCATAGATCCAGGGGATGGAGTGCTGAACGGCGAAATCGTTGACCAGGTACCTGGTTTCGAAATTGTCGGTACCGTCCAGGATGAGGTCTGCTGAGGAGAGCAGATCTTCCGCCGTGGCGGGCGCGAGGTCGGCGATGTGTGGCTCCACGACCACGTCGGAATTAAAGGCGGCGATCTTACGGGCCGCCGCTACGGCTTTGGGCAGCGATTCAGCGGCGTCGGATTCATCGAACAGCGACTGTCGCTGAAGGTTGCTGGGCTCTACGTAATCGCGGTCGATCAGGCGAAGGAATCCCACGCCGGCGCGCGCCAGCAGGGAAGCCGATGCCGAACCCGTGGCTCCACAGCCGACCAATACTACGCGGGCCTGCGAGAGGCGGTGCTGGCCGTCGGCGCCGATTCCGGCAAACAGGATTTGCCGGGAATAGCGGTCTGAACTGGAGATTGGCATACGGTCCGGGCTGCTGAAACCATTATTATAGGTGGCAGGTGGGTCAGCACAGATCGTGAGATAGCAGCGCGACTTCGACCGCGGCCTGGCAGGTTGGGCATGGTTCGGACGAAACTCCCGGACGCCCCCTGCGTTCAAGTATTTACTGGGGCGTGAAGAATGGCCGCGTACCCTGACGGTGCGATGGGGGGATATTCCGGTGGAATGTTTTCCCGCGCCAGACAACAACGGCATGCATGGGCTGCGTGCCCGAATCGAGGCAGGGTGTCGAGCAGAGCGGCAGCGCTCCTGAGTCTGTTTGTCTTTCTAGGGTTCCCCGCAGGGGTGGCCAGCGCATGGACGCCTCCAGCGGGTGGAGCTTCTCTGCAAAGCCATTCCGGCAGCGCTCCTGCACCCGACTCCGACAGAGGCCTTGACGGTAGTGTCGCCGAAAGCGGCAAAGCTGGAGACAAAGGCGCCAGTCTTCCTTCCTCCTCTGCTACTCCTTCCCCGAATTCACAGCAATCGTTCTCTCAGGGGCAAAGGGCATCAGCGAGCACACCCGCCTGGTACCAGGACCGGACGATAGCGACGGTGATGTTCGAGGGGATCTCTGTCAGCGAAGATGCTGATCAAGACCTGCGTGCGCTTGCCCTTCAGCCGGGAGAGCGCCTGAACCGGGTGAAGCTGGGAGAAAGTTTGCGGGCGCTCTATGCCACCGGACACTTTGCAAATCTCCAAGTGGAAGCCGAACGACAGGGCGAGACCGGAGTCGCATTGGTGTACCGTGCCACTCCAAACTATTTCGTCGGACGGGTGAGTGCCACGGGCGCACCCGGCCCTCCTACGAACGCGCAGCTTGCTGACGCCGCGCGCCTCCACTTGGGGGAGGTGTATACCCGTGGCTCGGCAGATCGCGGCCTGGAGCTGATGAAAGATGTGCTGCGGGAGAACGGCTACTATCAGCCGGTGATCACCGTCGAAGAAAGGCGGGATCCGTCTACTCACCAGGTGGAACTGCGCTTTGATGTGCAGCCGGGCTTGCCGGCAACCATCGGCGATGTAATTGTGGAGGGAAGTCCGGGCTACACCATCGAGGAGATCCGCGAGATCACGCGCCTGCGCCAGGGCGAAGTTGTGACCGCGCAGCGGACCAGCCAGGCGATCGAGCGATTGCGTGAGCGCTACTCCCGAGATCGGAGATTGGAAGCACAGGTGCGACTTACCGAGCGCAAATTCCATGCCGAGGGCAACACGCTGGACTACCTGTTCATGATTGAGCGTGGTCCTACCGTAGAGATCGAAGTTTCCGGCGCGGATGTGAACCAGCGCCGGTTGCGTCAGTTGGTCCCCGTATATGCCGAGCACGCCGTAGACGAAGACCTGCTGAACGAGGGACGCAGAAACCTGCTGGACTATTTTCAAACGCAGGGCTACTTCGACGCGGAAGTGCAGTTCCGCCGCGAATCCTCGGATGACCATTTACAGGTGGTCTACATGGCGGAGCGTGGCGAACGCCACATACTGGCGGGCATTGTG
>JBFXAV010000227.1:0-5308 GCA_050183935.1 Candidatus Korobacteraceae bacterium
AAATCCGTCTCTACAATCAGCAGAAGGTGGAAGAAGGCCGCCAGAATGCCGATTTGTACGCGCGTCTCAAAGTGGAAATCGATAAGAGCCGGTCTGCCTACGACAAGCGTTATGGAGATTCTGTCGCCGGACCTTCCGGTTACTTTCAGCAGGAATTGGTGCGCATCTTGGCGAATAACAATCCTGGCCTCCTCGGAAGCGACGATTCAGGCTAAACTAATTCTGTTGTGCGTACACGGAACCTTGTCTTCGTCTTTTCCGTCTTTCTCGCTTCCACTCTGCTAACCCTGAGCTTGCAGTCCCGAACCCCGGAGCCGCAGCCATATGCCGCTCAGGGCGACTCTTCCACGAAGGCGAAGCAGGCTGGCGGCAAGGCAAAAGCAAAGTCCGCTACCAAGACTAAAAGCACGACAAAAAATAAGACCAAGGCGGCGGCCAGCAAGACCGCCCGTGCGCGGCGCAGCCAGCAAACCATCGCTGCCTCCAGCGACCTGCAACCGATGGCACGGCGGCTCCTTGACAGTCCTTCCTCTCAGAACTATGCCGCCGTTGAGGCCTATGCCCAAAAGCATTCGCAGTCCGACTCCGGTGCGTTGGCCTGGCTTGCCGCCGGCTATACCCGCCACCGCGAGCGCGAATTTGATAAAGCGATTGCTGCCCTCAAGAATGCACAGCCACATGCCGGAGAACTGGCGGATTACGTCGCGTATTTTCTGGGCTCTTCCTATTTCGCTACCGGAGATGCCTCCAACGCTGCTGCAACGCTTAAAACGTTTGAGGATCGTTACCCGGACTCCTTGTTTCTCAGAAATGCCGTGCTCGACTATGCTCGTGCGCTGATTGTTTTGGGAGAGCATCAGCAGGCCGCGGCGCTGCTGGGGCGCTATCGCGATCCTATTCGCGCGGATGTGGAAATCACGCTGGCGCGAGCGCTGTTTCAGGGCGGAAACACCACAGCTGCCGCCCCGATTCTGCGGAATCTGTACTACACCATGCCGCTTGCGGATGAATCTGCGGCTGCCGGAGACCTTCTCAAGAGCATGAAAGGCGTGGCAGAGCCTTCCTTCGCCGAACGCCGCAAGCGCGCGGACCTGCTGGCGCAGGGAGGGCGCTCGTCCGATGCCATTGCTGAGTATCGCCAGTTGCAGGCTGCTGCCGGACCCGAATTGCGCGCGGACCTGGAGTTCGCCATCGGACGAACGCTGCGCCGCGCTGGACGTAACACCGAAGCCCGCCGGGTCCTTGAGCCGCTTTCCCCTCCCGCGCCGCAAAGCGCCGAACGCCTCTACTATCTGGTGGAGATTGCCCGTTCCGACGGCGATCCCGACCGCTTTCATGGGCTCCTGCAGCAACTGCGTGAGTCCGCCCCCACCAGCCGCTGGCTGGAGCAGGCATTGCTTTCCGCAGGGAACATGTACCTGCTAAAGCCGGATTATGATCGCGCCATCGACTACTACCGCGAACTGCGCGACCGTTTTCCGCAGGGTGACTTGGCGCCCTACACGCACTGGAAGGCCTCATGGCTGGCGCTTCGCCAGGGACGCAAGGAAGAAGCCCGGCAGGACCTGGAGCAACTGGTAGCGCGGTATCCCGGCTCCGGGCACATTTCCAACGCTCTCTACTGGCGCGCTCGAATTGCCGAGGATGACCGAGACACCACGCTCGCCTGGGCCTGGTACCAGAAGTTGACCGATCGGTTCCCGAATTACTATTACGCCGACCGTGCTCGCGAACGCCTGTCGGAGCTGAAGCCTCCGGCAAAGCCAGTTCCCGACCCCGTGCTGGAGCGCATTCCGCCGGTCAGCCTGCCCAGCCGTCATCGCGAGGTCTCGGATGCTCCCGCTGGGGATCCCCGCCTGCAAAAATCTCGGCTCCTGCAAAACGCAGCTATGTATGAGTTTGCCGCGCGTGAGCTGCAATCCGCCGCCGACCATGGCGCCAATTGGGCCATCGTAGAAATGGCAGATATGTACAACCGTAGCGGACTGCACCATCAGGCACTGCGCATGCTGAAGCGCACCGTCCCCAGCTACTTCGCCGTGGACCTTGACGCCCTCCCGCGTCCGTATTGGGAGAGCTTGTTCCCCCGGCCCTTCTGGAATGACCTGGAACGCTTTGCCCGCAGCAATCAGCTTGACCCCTTTCTAGTGGCGTCCCTCATTCGCCAGGAGTCGGAATTCAATCCCGGAGCCGTCTCACGCGCCCGTGCATTGGGCCTGATGCAACTACTGCCCACTACCGGCCGCCAGGTGGCCCGCCAGATTGGCGTCGGCTTTTCCAGCAACCAGCTTCTCTCGCCTACGCCCAATCTAAGACTCGGAACCAAGCATTTCCGTGACCTGCTCGACCGCTTTGGAGGCAAAGTCGAATACGCCCTCGCGGCCTATAACGCCGGCGCCCATCGCGTGGATTCCTGGCTGGAGAACGGTCCCTATCGCGATACCACGGAGTTTGTGGAGTCCATCCCATTCACCGAGACACGTGAGTACGTCCAGGCCATCATGAGAAACGCTACCGTCTACCGCAAACTCTACGAGGACTCACGCACCGCGAACGCTAGTTCCGGGGACGTAAGTGGGCGGAGTTCGCCATAGGCACAGTCAGCGTTCAGGACTTCTCGGCGAATACCTAAGGACTCTGATCAAGTATCGCTTTGAAAGGGACGGCCTTCAGGCCGTCCGCAAATCCGTCTCAAAAAACAGCGGCTTCAGCCGCTGCGTGTTAATCAGAGCCTCCCGAAGCTTGGTGGGGCGGTGTTCCGATTCTCCTTGAATTATCCTAAGCTCAGGCAGGCGGGAGCCCTGCTTTTCGGAGGACGGATGGAAAAGCCGCGCATCTTCCTGGGTTCGTCAGGGAAACAGGGGAAACTGGTGCAGGCGCTCACACGCGGTCTTGAAGGCGTCGCGCAAGTTGAACCCTGGACGACATCGTTCAATCCTGGGACCACCACGCTGGAACGCCTCCTCGAACTCGCGCACGAAGTCGACTTTGCCGCGTTCGTGTTCGCTCGTGATGACTGGACGACCCACAGTACGTCCACCTCTCCCACGGAATCCGGCCAGGCTTCTCCGCGAGACAATGTCGTCTTTGAAGCTGGCCTTTTCGGTGGAACCCTCGGAATGCGCCGAACCTTCATTCTTCATGCGAACGGCTCGAAACTTCCGAGCGATCTTCTCGGCCTTACGTGCGTGCGGTACGGCGACGCAGCCAGCGCTGCCGAAATGAAAGTCATCAACCAGAAGCTCCGCAAGGCAATCGAGAGCGAGGGCCGTCTCGCCCGCATTGAAGGCCTGTGGTGGCAGTTTTCCCTGACGGAGCGCAGCTCACAGGAGCCTTCTGCAGTAAGCCTCTTGCGGATCGCGCGTGACCGCGATGGTGCGCTGGAGCTGGCAGGCCGCGCATGGCAGGAGGATGGCAAGCTGTCGGCGAGATATTGGTGCGAAGCGGTAAAGGAGAAAAAAGAACCGTCGGGAATTTTCTACTACTGGAAGGGAGAGCGCCCACGGGACGCCAAAGCGCCGCAGTTAGAAGGGACGGGAGAAATCCGGATCGAGTCCGCCGATCGCGCCGCCGGATACTGGATAACTCGTTCGGACAAGGATCCGGAACTCAATGCGCGGACGTCTGGTATCTACCTGCGAGCCAACCCTGTGGACCTGCAAATCCTCGACAGAGGTGATGATCGGCAACGTGCTGAGTTGATCGCGGAGCGACTCAAAGAGTGGAAGTCGATCACGAACGCCTGAGATTCGGCAACTGTCCTTCCAGTGATTGATGAACCTTAGCGCATCTCCGTGCAGCCTTGCAGGAGATAATCGCGTTCAGAGCCTCACCATCGGCAGCGGGGTTCGTGGATGCTTCAGAAACCAATCGACCGTCAGTTCCAAGAGGCGCCAATGGAACCCGGCACTCGGCCACGCTGCGAATACCAACGAGATGAACGAACGTGGTACGCCGAATGTTCTGAGCCCGCGCGACACGTCGATCCAATCGGCGCGCCGAAACGATTCGACTAGCAACAGCCGATTCGGACGCGAGGGGGTGATCTTGTGGTGATCCTCGATCATTGCCTCGATATCGGGTATCCAGTCTGCTTGCGCGCAAGCCGAAAGGTGCTCGCGAGCGAGCGCAACGGACGGCGCAATGTAGTCGAAGGTGTGGTTCGTCCAAATTCCAAGATCGTGAAAAACCGCAGCGATGGCGATCTTTTCGAGCTCGACCCGATCGCCTCCGCCCGCGATCGCGAGACACAGGTTCACCACCCGATACACATGGTTGCGATATGCGATGAAGTCGTGCCCCAGCGCCTCCGCATGATTGTTCAGAACCGTGCTGACGGTTGGTAGGCTCATTTGTAAAGACGCGGTGTCGGCGTACTGCACCATGGTTGGTGAACTCGATCGCTAGGTAACGTGCTGGATGGAAGCCATTCCGGCGATGAGTCCGGGCTGCGGATTCACGCGACCTTCCGTTTGGTTGCGGTGAACCGCTTAACGAATTCCAGCACCTTTTCCGCAACTTCCCGCCAGCCGGCGTCAATCGTCAGCGCGTGCCCGCGGCCGGTCATCTTGACGATCTCGGTCACGCCCTTGTTGCGCTTCTGCTTTTTGTAGGACGCGTTGGCAATCGCCCAGGGAACCGTATGATCTGAGTCGGCCGAGACGACCAGCATCGGACCACGGTCCGGGTTCGTCGAGTTGACCTTCGCCTCCGACCAGGGGTTCAAGTTCGCGGCCGCCGCCTGGAAGAGCGGCTCGCCAGCCCCGGGGACGGAATAGCCGAGGTACAACTCCTTCGCCTCGTCCTCGCCAACCACGTTCGCGAAGCTATAGCGGAACTGTTCGTAGCTGAGCGGGACCGCGCGGTTCCAGTTCGCGGGGTTGCGCAAAGCGACGCTGGCCGTGCGCAGTGCCGAGATCGGCAGTGGGAGCACGCCGCGGAACGGAGCAGGGCTGATCGCAACTGACGCGGCGGCGAGGCCGCGCCCCGCGAGAATCATTGTCAGCAGGCCCCCGAAGGAGTGGCCGATGATTACGGGCTTCCGATTCAGGCGGCGGATGATCGCCTCCTCGTAGTCCGCGATCTCGCCAATCCCCTTGCCGGCGAACACCTCAGGGTGCTCTCTGGCTTCGGCGACCGTCTCGGGATCGTCGGGCCAGCCTGGTGTCAACCCCACGTAGCCGGCCTCCTCGAACAGTGTCACCCAACGGTCCCAGCTTGAGGGCAGCAGCCATAGCCCGTGAACGAAGACAACGGGTGTGGAGCTCGTGGCGTTAGCGCGCTCGATTTGAGCCGCCTCGTGCTCGGT
>JBFXAV010000228.1:0-5288 GCA_050183935.1 Candidatus Korobacteraceae bacterium
GCTCGGCGGCACCGGAATGGAGTCTTCCACTTCGTCGAGGTCAAGTCCTGCAGCTGCGCTGCTGAATAGGATATTTTCTGACGCCGGCGGCTGGAACATCCTGTCGTAGGCCGCTCGAATCTGGAGTCCAGCTTTGGGGAAGTAGTAACTCAAAGCTACTCGTGGGCTCACAGCCTGGTCATCGATGATCAGGCTGTAGTGGTCAAAGCGCAGTCCTACGCTGGCGGCGAAGTTGCCAAGGCGGATATGGTCTTGGATGTACAGCGCCGCTTCGGTGCTGCGGCGATTGCCACTGAACTCCAGGTCCAGCTCGGGAAGCTCATCCGGCTCAGCCACTGCAAAGCGTTCGCGAATGGCGTTCAGGCGCACATCGCCGCCGAACTTCAGCGTATGCCGCTCGGTCTGGTGGCTGATGTCGCCGATCAGCACGCCCTCACGGAATCCTCGGTCTTGATCCACGTACACCGGGGTCGAGAGGGCATTGCTCTCCAGCCCAGCCGTCAGATCGCGCACCATTCCGCGAAGCGACAGGAGCGTGGCACTGGTAATCGTCTTTTGGTAGTGAACCTGCCCGGCGGTTTCGTTTGCCTTCCGCCCCTGCCGCTGGCCCGCCGCCTGCTGCTCCAAATCGTTTGGAACCTGGAATCCCGTGCGGTTGGATCGCAGATAGAAAGACAAGCGGTCCCGGTCCGTGAGTTGTCGGTCCAGCCGGAGGTGTCCACCTCCCGAGTTAGCCTGATTGGTGAAGTTCTCAAGCGACGGAGGGTCGAGGTATCGCTGGGTGTGGCCTCCTTGAATGCCAGCGGAAAACGACGTTTTGTCACCGCGATACTGCGGAGAAAGGGATGCTATGTAGGTATCGTAGCTGCTGGCCTGTACGTTGGTCTCGAAGTTGAAGCCGGGATTCCCAGCTCGCCGCGAGTCTAGCGCAATGACTCCCCCAAGTCGGCGGCCATATTCCGCCGGAACTCCAGCCGTCATCACGTTCACGGTTTCGAATTCGCTGTTCTCAAACGCCGGAGCAAATGCCAGCGAACGATTGTCATATACCGGCATTCCGTCCACTACATATTGCGTGTCATATTCCGAGCCACGTGGATGCAGAACGGCGTTGGCTTCGAGCAGCCAGCCCGGCATGGTGGTCACCACATCGATGGTGCTACGCCCCAGCGTGGTTCCCATCGCTTCCGCAAGTTGGTCCCGTCCTGCGCGTATGATTAGTCTCGGTTGAGAACCATCCAGCACCGGAGCCGTCTCCTCCACCGTGATCTGCGTCACCACCTCCGCCAGTTGGAGCGATGCCTCCACCGTCTGTGGCACCGCCGAGCGGATCTCTACTTGCCGGGTGAAGGGCCGAAAACCATCGCGTGTGACCCGCAGCAGGTGGACCCCGAGTGGCAGCCGTGCAAGTCGTGCTTCGCCTTGCGCGTCCGTCTGCGCGCTGGCGTGAAACTCCGGACTACGCCCGATGAGTTCCACATTGGCGCCGGTCGCGAGTCCAGCAGAGTCGCGCACCGTGACTCGCAGTTCGCCATCCATGAGCTGGGCGGCGGTAGCAGACGGAAATACTACGAATGTCAGCAACAGCAGGAGTGACCCTGCCAACGTTAGAATGGACGCTCGGAAACAAAAAGTTTGTGTCATTAGGGGAGTTCGCATCATTAGACTAGATAGACCGGAACTAATGAGACTCGGCGCATAATAGATACTCGAATCTTTTGTGGTCTAATCGAATATTCCTTCCTTACGGTTCTTGTTCAGTATTTTTTGGTTAGTTCAGAAGTATCGGCCCGAAAAACATTGAACAATTCATTACCCTGCGGAATATATGAAGTATCGACGGACTCATCGAATGGCGCCTTCGGCGGAATCAACAATCCGATTGCTCGTACTTACGGCCGAAGCAAAGGACGGTATCCGTCCTTCTCATCTCGCTGAGGAAGTCACGCTGCTGTTCGACGAGTTCCGTGCGCCTCTGCTTCGCTATTTGCTCTCCTGCCGCCTCTCGGTTCATGACGGCGAAGAAATTGTGCAGGAAGTCTTTCTCGCTCTCTTTCGCCACCTTCAGGCAGGGAAGCCACGGCAGAACCTTCGCGGCTGGATCTTTCGCGTGGCTCACAACCTCGCGCTCAAGCGGCACAACAGCCTGCGCGTCGGGATTTTTCAGGAACATACCGACTCTCTGGCTGATGTCCAATCCGATCCTGCTCCCAATCCAGAGCAGCTCATCATGGCACGTCAGCGTCAGCAGCGCCTTCAGGCCGTAGTGGATGCCCTTCCAGAGCGCGAGCGCTCCTGCTTGCACCTTCGCGCCGAAGGCCTTCGCTACCGTGAGATCGCGGAAGTTCTGGGAGTTTCACTGGGCACCGTTTCCATGTCGTTGGAGCGCGCCCTGGGACGTTTGCAGCGCGCCGATGGAGCGTGACCAATGTTGGATTCAAAGGGCCACATTCCCGACCAGGATCTTTTGCTCGCACTTGACGGCGAGCTTCCGGACAACGAGACCGTACAAATCCAATCGCATCTGGCTGCTTGCTGGGCATGCCGCGCCCGCATGCGGAAGTTGGAAGACACTATTACGGACTTCGTTTCGGGGTATCGCGAACGCCTGGATTCGAGCCTTCCCTCGGTCGATGGTCCTCGCGCTCTCCTCAAGGCTCGCCTGAGCTCCGATGGTTCATCGGTGGAGCCGCCGAACCACGCGCTTCTCTCCGGCATGCCGAAGGTTGCCGCCATTGCCTGTATGGCTCTGGTCTTGGGCGCTGCATTACTCATGTATGTCCGTTCCCGGGGAGTTTCCTTACCTCCGAGAGACAATGTAGCCTCGGACTACGACCCGCGTTTATCGCCCGTTGCCGCGCTTACGCCCGGTTCCACGGTCTTCATTAGCAAGGCTACCCTGTGCGATTCTTCCGTCACGAATGATGAGGCCCAGGCGCCTCCGATTCCACGCGCGGCAGCTCTCGCTGTGTTCCGTGAGTATGGCATCCAGGATCCACAACCCGGAATGTATGAACTCGATTATCTGATTGCCCCCGAACTTGGCGGATCCGCCGATGTCCGCAACCTGTGGCCACAACCCTACTCCGGTACTTGGAACGCACACCTGAAGGATGCGTTGGAAGATCGCTTGCGCGAAATGGTGTGTGACGGTCGTATGGACTTGGAAACCGCGCAGCGCGAAATTGCCGCCGATTGGATCGCTGCCTACAAGAAATACTTTCGTACGGAAGAGCCGCTCTCAGCGCATGCTCGTTTTCTCAAGGATTCTCCCTGGCAGTAGCGCTCCTGCACTCCATCAACACTGCACCCCGAGTCATCCTGACCCTGAGCGCAGCGAAGAGGAAGGATCCCGTGGCGGTTCGCATCATCAGGATCGCCCGCAGTCTTTCAAACCTGAGTGCTGGAGAGCAGGGCCGTGCTGGAGGAATATTTCTTCGCTATTGCAGCACGCGGGCCTTCACGTCATCGCGGGAAAGCATTTTGATGGGAACGGGTTCAACCCTCCAGATGTCCCGGCAGTACTCCCGTATGGTGCGGTCGGAGGAAAATTTGCCGGAGCGAGCGCAGTTCACAATCGACATTTGTGTCCAGCGCCTCCAGTCACCGTAAGAGTGGTCCACGCGCTTTTGGCATTCGCAGTACGACCGGAAGTCCGCAAAGATCATGTAGGGGTCGCTGTAGAGCAGATTTTCCACCAGCGGACGGAACAGCTCCGCATCGCCCCGTGAGAAGAAACCGCTGCGTACGAGGTTGACCACTTCGCGCAGTTCCGCATCGGATTCATAAAAGTCAGCAGGACGGTAGCCTTCGCAGCGTGTTGCCGCGATCTCCTCATCGGAAAGCCCGAACAAAAAGAAATTGTCCGCTCCTACTTCATCGCGAATCTCAATGTTGGCGCCGTCAAGAGTGCCGATGGTTAGGGCGCAATTCATGGAAAACTTCATGTTCCCCGTGCCGGAAGCCTCCTTGCCGGCAGTGGAGATCTGCTCGGAAAGCTCCGCTGCGGGATAAACCTGCTGTCCCGCGCTTACATTGAAATTCGGCAGAAACACCACCCGGATCCAGTCACGCACGGCCGTGTCGCGATTCAGTACCTCGCTGACGGAATTAATCAGCTTGATCATCAGCTTGGCCATGCGGTACCCCGGCGCTGCCTTGCCTCCAAATAGGAACGTTCGCGGAACCCCGTCCCAACCTCCACATTTGATACGGTGGTAGAGCGCAATGACGTGCAGAATGTTCAGGTGCTGGCGCTTGTATTCGTGAATACGCTTCACCTGCACATCGAACAGGCTTGCCGGATCGATCACTAGTCCCGTCGCATTTTTGACGTGCGTGGCAAACTGTTCCTTGTTGGCCTGCTTCACTGCCCGCCATTTGCCTTGAAAAGAAGTGTCCGTAGCGAGTGGCTCCAGCCGCTCCAGCGTTTCCAGGTGCCGCACCCAGCCGTCGCCAATGGCTTCCGTAATCAATCTGGAGAGTCGTGGATTGCTCAGCACCAGCCAGCGCCGTGGCGTGACGCCATTGGTTTTATTGCTGAATTTCTCTGGCCACAGCTCGTGGAAGTCCCCAAGAACGTCGCGCTTTAGTAGCTCGGAATGCAGCTCGGCAACGCCGTTGATGGCATTGCTGCCCACGCAGGCGAGGTTGGCCATGCGAACCGAGCGCTCGCCGCTTTCGTCAATCAGCGAAAGCCGGGCTACCTTGTGGTCGTCCCCCAGGAAGCGAATGCGGACCTCATCCAGAAAACGCGCGTTGATCTCGTAGATGATCTCCAGGTGCCGTGGCAGCAGCTTGCGGAAAAGCGCCACCGGCCAGCGTTCCAGCGCTTCCGGCAGAAGGGTGTGGTTGGTATAACCCAGGGTGCGTCCCGTGATCTCCCAGGCACGCTCCCAACTCATGCGGTGCGTGTCCACCAGCAGGCGCATGAGTTCCGCTACCGCAATCGCCGGATGCGTGTCGTTCAACTGCACCGCGAATTTTTCGTGGAAGCGCTCCGGCGGAATTTGCTGTCCGCGGGCAATGCGGAACATGTCCTGCAGAGAACATGAAACAAAAAAGAACTGCTGCTCCAGCCGTAGTTCCTTGCCTTGCAATGGCTCGTCATTCGGATACAGGACCTTCGTCAGGTTCTCCGAAACAATCTTCTTGTTAACCGCCCCATAATAATCCCCGCGATTGAACACCGCGAAGTCAAATGACTCCGGAGCCTCCGCCTTCCACAGTCGCAGCGTGTTCGCCGTGTTGGTGCGATACCCCAGGATGGGAGTGTCATAGGGCACGCC
>JBFXAV010000229.1:0-5278 GCA_050183935.1 Candidatus Korobacteraceae bacterium
ACCACCACCTCGTTTGGGACATGGAACGAATCTGCCGGGGAAACGACATCCTTGTACAAGGACGAGGATCAGCGGCCACCAGCGCGGTCTGCTACGCACTTGGCATTACGGCGGTTGATCCGAACAAGCTGGACTTGCTGTACGAGCGGTTTCTTTCCGAAGAGCGCGGCGAATGGCCGGACATTGATCTTGACCTCCCGAGTGGCGACAAACGAGAACGGGCCATTCAGTACGTGTACAGCCGCTACGGTGAACGCGGAGCGGCCATGACGGCCAACGTCATCACCTATCGCTCGAAGCTCGCCGCGCGCGAGATGGGCAAGGTCTTGGGCTTCGATCCTGAGTCGGTCGGGCGTCTGTCGGCTGCTGCTAGTTCTTTTGAATGGCGTGGACCGGATGACACATTTGAGGAGTATTTCAATAGAGCCGGATTCGATCTTACCCATTCTCGTATCCGGTGCTTTCTCAGCCTCTGCAAGCGAGTAATTGATTTACCCCGGCATTTGGGCCAGCACTCCGGGGGAATGGTTGTATGCCAAGGCACTCTCGATTCAGTTGTCCCCCTCGAACCGGCTTCAATGCCAGGGCGTGTAGTCGTTCAATGGGACAAAGACGACTGCGCCGATCTCGGTATCATGAAAGTGGACCTGCTTGGCCTTGGAATGATGGCCGTACTTGAGGACACAATCGACCTCACCCGAAAGTATTGCGGAGAGGAGGTCGACTTGGCGCAGATTCCGGGAGATCAGCCGGACGTTTATGGGGTGATCCGCAAAGCAGACACGGTTGGCATGTTCCAAATCGAGAGCCGTGCACAGATGGCCTCATTGCCACGCAATGATCCTCAGAGATTTTACGATCTCGTAACTCAGGTAGCCCTAATCCGGCCCGGCCCGATCACCGGGCACATGACTAATCCATATCTCAAGAGACGCCAAGGCAAGGAACAAATCAAATATCCTCATCCGTCGCTTGTACCGGTTTTGGAACGGACACTCGGAGTGCCGCTCTTTCAAGAACAACTCCTGCGGATGGCAATGGTGTGCGCGAACTTTACGGGGGGCGAAGCAGAAGAACTGAGACGTGCCCTGGGCAGCAAACGCTCAAAAGAGCGTATGCAGGCAATCGAAGCCAAGCTCCGAGCCGGGATGACACTTAACGGCATCAGTCCAGAAGCGCAGAATGAAATAGTCACGTTCATCACGTCTTTTGCGCTTTATGGTTTTCCCGAGTCACATTCGGCCAGCTTTGCTCTGCTGGCCTACGCCAGTGCATTCCTGAAAGTCCGGTATCTCGCGTCGTTCACCTGTGCTCTTATGAATAATCAGCCGATGGGTTTTTACAGTCCCGCAACACTTATTAAGGACGCGCAACGGCATGGGCTGAAAGTCCGGCCTGTTGACGTGACCCGGTCAGAGTGGAACTGCTCTCTTGAAAAGGAAGATGCTGAACTCGCCCTGCGTCTTGGCCTCCGCTACGTCCGGGGTCTGCGACAACCTACCGCTGATGCGCTTGTTGCTAGTCGTAATCAGCGACCTTTTACATCGATTTCAGATCTGACCGTCCGCGTGCCCGAGTTGAGCAAGTCCGATCTGCACATGGTTGCCTCCATTGGCGCACTGAATATGCTTGGGTCAAAATCAGGCACGAAGTTCCATCGACGTGACGCGCTGTGGCAGGTGCAGAAGTTCGGTTCCCGCATTCCGCGAATGCTAGAAGGGATCATTGAGCAGGACCGGCCTGCGCCATTGAAGCCGATGGACACTGAAGAGCGACTCGTTGCCGATTACCACGGCACCGGCCTGACAATCGGACCGCACCCGATGGCATACCGGAGGGAAAAACTTCGTAGCATGGGTATCGTCTCCGCGAAAGAGTTGAGCCAACTTCCTGATGGCAAACCAGTAGACGTTGCAGGATGCGTCATCACTCGGCAGCGTCCCGGAACAGCCAAGGGACTAATTTTCCTTACCCTTGAAGACGAAACCGGACATTCAAACGCCATTGTAATGCCCGACGTTTACAAAGCAGACCCGATGGTCGTGCTACATGAACGATTCGTCCGTGTGCAAGGACGCGTCCAAAATCAGGAAGGAGTTGTTCATGTCAAAGCCGAACGGATCTTCCCTCTAGCGATCAGTGCAGCAGGACCATGTTCGCATGATTTTCATTGAATTGAGCAAGGACATGTCCCTAATTTCCTCGATCGGGAGCAACCTCCGGCGAATATGAAATGAGATCAGCGCCGGCTTGCTGGAAGTAAAGGGTCCAGAACTGTTTAAGAGTGCTCCACGCTTTTGGAGAAAGCCCTCGAGTTGACGCTCCGATCACGTGGATCTTATATCCCGGCAGTTTCACGAGTGATTCCGTTTTTCGAGCTTGTTCGATCATCTGCTCTGGACCAGCTGAGAGAAGCGCAGGCATGTTGAGCGTGGCACTCTCGTTCATCATGTCAGAGAAAATCCAGATCTCGCGGGAATTGCCGGACTGCCGCGTGCCTTCCAGCATGGTTTTGCTCCAGAAGAGCGCTCCAAAGATGTCCGTTCCGGACGACGACGGAGACAATGTGGCCATTTTGGACTCTAAGGCGGACGCTAATTGCCTTTGAGCGCGAGTGAGGCGCTCAGTAAAGACTCCACTAGCCTGGGGAGTCCAGCCTTTAACAATTTCCCGACCAGAGCCGAAGGAATCGGTCGTAATAGTGGAAACAACCACGCGGCCCTCTGGAGGCTCAGTGATTAACAACCTTTTGGCGCCCACTAGATATTCCTGGAAGATGTCGCTTTTTGTTCCATTTCCGATTGAGCCGCTCACATCAATCAGAATTGCTTCCTGCCGAGTGGACCTCTGGGCATGGGCATTTAGAACGGAAAACACAACCAAGAAGCCCGCTAAATAGGGCACGTGACGTTTACGATATGCATGGAAATACCGCAAGATGCCGGCCATGCATTTGCGCTTGGCAACCTCAACTGACGATAACAGCAAAGTTAGTTCCGCTCTCATTTCGGCGATCTCACTCTTGTATCGATGAACTTTGTTCCAGGAAACATAGTTTTTGTCGCCACGCATCTGCAATGTGGTTCCGAGTAAGAGGCCTAGGACCAAATCAATACTCAGGAAGATTTTTGTCACGGCACTGCTGAAGAGAGCGTTGGCGTTCTGTTCGTCTGAACGGACGCTGGCCTCATTTACGGGCGCTTCCTGGTCAACACCCGCGACATAGGAAGCGGTGACTTCGTTGGAAGTCTCTCTTGCTCTGACTGCAATGCCACCTGCTTGCGCCAGATCGAGCGAGCCCCCCAACAAGAGCAAGGCGGAGGCTCCAACCATAACTATCTGTAAGCTTCTGTACCGGAATAGCAGCTTTTCATACAAGAAATGACCCACGGCCAGAACTGCTCCGGTGAAAAGGATCCCAAGGCCTCCTGCGGCCAGCAAGTTTTGACCAAATAGGATGAAACGGTAGGTATGGGCCGCAATCGAGGCAAAGAGTAACCCAACCAGCAGCGCTACAAACGCCTTAAGCCTGAATCGCCAAGCAAGCATGGTTTTGTCGCTCACTGGAGGCTCGGAATCGTATAGCTGAGAGCACAGCGCATGCATTCGCCCCTCGCACTCACGAATGTGATCTTCTAGTTTCTCAACCGCTCCTCTTAGAGTTTGTTCATAGGCGAAGATCTCCAATGCGGCGATTTCTTTTGCGCGTTCAATATCTCTGGTGAGCTGAGCGGCTTCTAAACCGATTCGCTCAAAGTCAATAGCCTGGTTCGACCAAGTTGTTGTTTTCATGGTTGCTACTCTCCTCTGTTTTGTAAGTAAAAGTTCCTTAGCTGGAGGACCAAATACCCAACGACAGTCATTGCGAAAATTGCCAGACAGGCCCACCCGATTAACTTCATGGTCATCTCCAGGGTTGCAGCAAGAGGCCCAAGCACCATCTGAAGCAGGACTTTTGCGAACACAGGAATAAACAACAAGAGCACCAAGGCCGCGCCGGTCCGCCGTAGCGCCTCCCCAGGTGGCAGTATCCCGGTCATTACCGCAATGCCAGCGACAACCACGGCCAATGCTGCGGACGCTTCGAGAAGTCCAGTCATTTACCCCTCCAACAAAAAAAAGGAGTTTGCTAAAAAGCAAACTCCTGTAAGGTTCAACTTTCCTCGAACGCGATGCGGACCTTTTCGAGTTTTTCGAGCTGCCGCTTGGACTCGTTCAAGACCTGTTCTTGTTCGTTGACTTCTTCCCGCAGGCGGTCAATCTGCTCCAAAACCACCTGAACAGGAGTTTTCTTGCGCCAGGGCTTCCGTTGTCCGGAGCCCTGGGTGGCTTTGGAAGAACTAGTGGGCCGGGCCGAGCCCGGCTCTGTGGGTTTGGGGTTCATGCATTTCTCCTTTCGGTCTGGCTGTTGTTGAGTTGTGTTTCCACCCACGTTTCAAGCTTCCGAATGGCTTCACGTTTCATCGGCAACTCGACGTGGCTGTAAATTGAGTGGACGTCATCACCGGTGGAATGTCCGACGATTGCCATACGGGTCTCTCGCAGGACTCCGGCCTCCAGAAGGCGCGTCGTGAACGTGTGCCTCAGGTCATGAAAGCGAAGCGGACGGATTCCCGAACGACGAACGGCGCCCTTCCACGCGGTCTTAATTCTGGTGATTGCGCGGTCTTTAAAAGTGAAGATTGGGCCGTGATCCTGGCGAAGTTCCCAGAGAAGGGCAAAGAGGCGGCGCGTCAAAGGAATCTCTCTGCATTCACCTTCAGGAGTTTTTGAGCGGGAAACCCAAAGGAGTTCACGCCCAAAATCTATGTCTTCCCACTGCTGGTGCAGGATTTCGCCTCGCCGCATCCCAGTGTCCAGCGCGCAGATCACAATGCGCCGGAGGTGGCTGGCACTTTCCGCAAGTAACAGTTGCTCATCCTGGACGCTCAGGACGGCGCGCTTCTTTCGACGGTCGCGTACCATCGGAAGTCTGGCAAAGGGATTTGAGAGAAGCAGGCCTTCATCGACAGCCCAATAAAGCAGATGTCTTATGGCCTGTAAATCGCGGTTAACTGTTGTGTCGGAGACCTTCTTAGCTGCGTGTCTCTGGACTCGATAGATGCGAGCGTCATTTCTGGTAAGTTGTGCCGCAATTCGGTCTGCAAAAAAGAACAGCCACTGCTTGGATCTCTCGATGTCCCATGCCTTGGCAACACCTGCAGCTAGGTATTTGGCAAAAATGCCAGCGACTGTAATATTGGGATCGGCAAAACGTATGTGATGGCGTTGCAGGTTC